>NZ_JAWLCK010000025.1:0-29703 GCF_041687175.1 Lutispora sp. | reverse complement strand
AATCTTAAAATTTTTATCAAAGCGTTTCATTGATGGACACCTCCATATATTATGGTTTTATTATACCAACCATTCTCTGTGTCCATCAAACCGGGGTAAATTCAGTAGTCATTCGAAGTGTTTTTGTATCATGTATAAAGTCCTGTAAATCATCTATCTCTTTAATGAGTTCATATAAGGGTATTTCAAATACTGGTAAGAATATTCCATCATAAATCGCACATTTTTTTATAGGATATACTTTTAAAACTTCCTGTAATCCATAATCAAAAGTAATAATTGAATATAGCACATATCTTGCATTTAATGGCTTAAGCGTTGCCATTAAAAATTCTAAATGCCTTAGGTGAAACAAATCCCATGCCATGCCAGAAATATGTTTTACTATATCTTTGCAATTCGGTTTGATTTTTTAAAAAACTTTTCAATTCTTTTATCATGTGAAAGAAATAGATAGCATATAGCAATTTCTCTTTCTAATATACATCCTATTTCCTTATTTACGAATTCCAATAACATGTTTATTTTAAACTTTATACCTTTATTACGGTATTGTAATTCAATTATTGCCGTCTTTAACAATAATGCTTTTATTGCATGATGTCGCTTCCATAAAGTTTCAACTTGTGGTACTCTGCTTTTATTATTCATTGTTCTAAAAGCATCATCAGTTAATAGTTTTAACTCATCATTTGATTTTAAATAACTTATTGCTCCATTTTTTAGATATTGATTTATATCTAAAGCTTTGAACCGCTCACAAGCTAGTAAGTTCTCATAAATTTTTACTTTTTCTTCATTAGTGTTCATTTTTTGGGAATTTTCTAGCATATACAAAGAATAGTCAAAATTTATATCATTCTTAATTAAATAATCAATAAAATATTTTGATACTTTATTTACTTCTGTGGGATTTTCTGTGAAAATATCTCTTAAATAACTTACTGTCTGTGTATCTAATGCTATACATGCGTCAATGTTATATCTTGTACTACCAGTCCTAAACATTTCATTACATGTATCAGAGTCTATCACAAGCATTTTAGTAGCAGTTGTTAAACTATGTATATGGAAGTTATCTATTTTTTGATATTTTAAAAAAATGGAATATCCGTACCTAATTCATTGGAAAATAGTATAAATCTACATTCTTTGAGCAATCGATAATGATAATAATACATAACCATAGCTTCAAGAGGGTCCGCACAAGCTAAGACATCATTTATAGCAGTCATAATATCATTTGAAATCATAAAATCTCTCCCCACTTTCTCTTGAATATTAGTTATATATAAAGTATTGTAAATATACCAACTAAGTGTTGATGTAGTCGTAATTATTTCTTAAACTCGTATTTAAGGTAAAACAAGAAACGGTCCTACTGTTTTACATCCTATGTACTTACTTATGATAAACTTCTCCTCGCATTATCTTAAATCCCCTATATATCTGCTCCAATAGTATTACCCTCATAAGCTGATGGGGAAATGTCATAGGTGAAAAAGACAGTTTGTAGTCTGCTCTTCTCAATACTTCATCACTCAAGCCTAAGGAACCGCCTATGATAAAAGCAATATTGCTCTTACCTCTTATTCCAAGACTATTTATGAACTCCGAAAAACCTTCAG
Organism: Lutispora sp.; assembly: GCF_041687175.1. NCBI lineage: Bacteria > Bacillati > Bacillota > Clostridia > Lutisporales > Lutisporaceae > Lutispora > Lutispora sp. Next base: position 28,075 of record NZ_JAWLCK010000025.1, on the reverse strand, counting down.
AAGAAAGCATTTTGCCGTCAATAGCCAGGGCAACTACATATGTATCATTTTTAACATGCTTTAAAACAGCCTGGCCTTCTTTTTGCTTCACAGCTTCTTCCTCAGCACGGCTCATGGTTTCTGGAGCTTTCTCATCAGGCACTTCTATTATCTCCAGTTTGCAATATTTTGAAAGCCGTTTGGAGTATTCCGAAACGGCTTCTTTCAAGTATTTTTCTTTTAATTTGCCTACAGTGATTATGCTAATATTCATCAAATGCACTCCTCGTATAATAAGTTTATCTTAGTATTTATACTAATAAATCTATATCAATCGGCTTGTTAATACCCATGATATAATTGAACTTCTGGGATATATGGCGCTATTTCTCTTGTAAATTTTTCCGAATATTCTGATTAAGGTACAAAAGAACCGTCCCCAATGCCTCTATTTGCCTTGTAGCACAGCTTCTGTCTCCAGTTTTCTTCCGTTTCTCTCGTATTTGATATGCACTGTGTCTCCAGGTTTTTTGTTATATAAAACACTTCTGAGTTTAAGCATAGTATTTACTTCTACATTGTCAATATGGGTGATTATATCCCCTTCTCTAAGCCCTGCGCTTTCTGCTGCAGAACCTCTGATTACCTGATGTATATAAAGTCCTGACTTTATTTCTATGTCAGTTTCATAGTAGCCTACTATTTCTTTGTCTAATGTATATATTCCCAGATAAGGTGGGTTGAACACTCCATCTTCAACAAAATGTTTTATTACTGGTTTAGTAACATTAATGGGTATGGCAAAGCCCAGTCCTTCAGCTGAAGCTTTCACTGTGTTTATTCCTATTATCTTGCCTTTGCTGTTTATAAGCGGTCCTCCGCTGTTGCCTGGGTTTATTGCAGCATCAGTCTGTATCAGATCTTCCATTATGGTATTCTGGTCTACCATTATACTTCTGTTTAAGCCGGACACTATTCCTTGGGTGACAGTCCTCTCATATCTAAGACCAAGTGGATTGCCAATGGCTATAGCAATTTCACCTACTGTCAGTGCATCCGAGTCTCCCAGCTCAGCTGTAGGTAGATTATTTGCTTCAACCTTTACCACAGCTAGGTCAAGTCCTACGTCCTGCCACAGCACATTCCCTTCCAGTTCTCTTCCGTCAGCTAAATAAACTGTTAGTCTGCTTCTGCTATTTCCTACAACATGTGAATTGGTCAATATGTATCCTCTCGGATCAACTATTACTCCCGAACCAACCCCTTCAGTGTACCTTGCTCCGAAGAAAAAATCCCTTTGCATGGTTATTGTGCTTATACCTACAACCGTAGGCATAACCTTCTTAGCAACTGCTCCTGCCACAGTAATATCTTCAGTTGGGTTTATGACAATTTGCTGGACTGCGGCTCCTCCAGTATTATTGGGTACAGGGGTGTATTTACCATAAAGATATACAGGCGCTATAACTGCCATTATGAATCCACCAATTATTGCACCTATAAGGCCTACTGCAAAGTATGCCAAACCGCTGCCTCGTCTTCTCCTCTTTATGAATTCTTCCGGAGGTCCATAAAAGCCATTATAATTATCCATCTATTCACCCTCTTTATATAAAAATTAGGCAGTAATTTTTATGCTTCTCGCTTCTTGCCTCTAGCTTCTAGCTTAAAATAAACCTTAAGTCAGGAGCTAGTGGGCTAACAGCTGGTGGTTAAAAATGCTGCACATCTACTTATATATTATACCCTTTGCAACCATATTATCCCTATTATATAATAGCCTAAAAGGAGAATACTTTACTTATGGTGCATCTTGGAGCTATATCTAAGGTCACATCTTTCTGAACTATAATACCTTTTTGTTCCATAATTCCTTTTACTGTTTCATATGCCAACTGTGGAAAGTTATTTTCTCTGCTTAAGTGTCCCAGCATTATTTGCTCCACTCCCAAGTCTGCAAGTTCACAGGCAGCATAGCCTGATGCCTCATTGGATAGATGTCCATGGTCACCTAATATTCTTCTTTTCAAAAAATATGGATAACTGCCCATCTTCAGCATCTCAATGTCATGATTTGCCTCCAGCATTACAAAAGTAGATCCTTTTAAAGCGTCCTTCACGGTTTGACTGAAATAACCCAAATCTGTAGCTAGTCCTAATTTTCGACTGCCAAAAGAAAAAGTATAGCCCACAGGATCGACAGCATCATGAGAAATTGAAAAAGGAGAAATGATTATATCATCTATTGAAAATTCTTTTGTTGTTTCAAAAACTTTAATGTTTTCTGCTTTTACTTTGCCTATATTACCATCTAATGCTTCCCATGTTTTGCAGTTGGCATATATAGGTATGTTAAGCTTCCTAGACATGGCACCTATGCTTTTCATATGGTCTGAGTGCTCATGGGTTACAAGTACTCCTTTTATGGAACTATTGCATATCCCTATATTCTTAAGATTTTCTAAAATACTTTTGCAGCTTATGCCCGCATCCACTAATAGACCTGACTTTTCATTTCCAACATATATACAATTACCGCTACTACCGCTTGCTATAGAGCAAAATCTCAATGTCATAACTCTTCCCCCATAAAAAAAGGCAATAGCCCAAACTTTTCGGTCTACGCCAGATTAATATATATCTAGTCTTCTTCGGAAACCCTTTTTATTTTGGCTCCTAATTCTAACAGCTTTCTTTCCAGTCTTTCATAGCCTCTCTCTATATGAGCTAGATTACTTATTATAGTTTCACCTTCTGCAGATAATCCTGCTACCACCATAGCAGCCCCTGCTCTAAGATCTGTAGCACATACCGGGGCTCCAGATAATTTTGGTACACCCTCTATAACTGCAATCCTGCCCTCTACATTTATTTTGGCTCCCATCTTTTTTAGCTCATCTACATGTTTAAATCTGCCGTCATATATACTTTCGTTGATTATGGCTGTGCCATCTGCAACGGATAAGAGTACGCTCATGGGCTGCTGTAAATCTGTAGGAAAGCCCGGATAAGGCATGGTCTTAATATTGGCTGCCTTTGGCCTACCATTTGCAATTACTCTCAGAGAATCCCCATTTTCTATAATTTCAACACCCATTTCCTTCATCTTTGCACTGATAGAGTCCAAATGGGTAGGTATAATATTCTTTACAAGTACATTCCCTTTTGAAGCTGCAGCAGCGATCATATAGGTTCCTGCTTCCATTTGATCAGGGATGATGGCATGCTCACATCCACCCAATCGCTCTACACCTTTTATCTTTATTTCATCAGTTCCTGCACCCTTTATATTAGCCCCTAAAGCATTGAGAAAGTTGGCAGTATCAACTATATAGGGCTCCTTGGCAGCGTTTTCTATAGTTGTAGTTCCTTTTGCCATACATGCTGCCAGCATTATATTAATAGTAGCTCCAACGCTTACAACATCAAGGAATATAGACGCCCCTACAAGTTTATCTGCTTCCGCTCTGATTATACCGTGCTCAATGGTTATCTTAGCCCCGAGGGCTTCAAAGCCCTTTATATGCTGATCAATAGGCCTTACTCCTATGTCACAGCCTCCGGGAAAGGGTACCTCTGCTTTCTTAAAACGACCTAACAAAGCTCCTATAAAATAATAAGAGGCTCTTAGTTTTTTGGAAAGTTCGAAATCCACTTTATATGTATCGATATTATTGCTATTAACAATGAGCTTGTCATGTCCTTCTCGCTCCACACGAGCTCCTAGCTGTATAAGAATATCTATTATATTCGAAACATCTTTAATATCTGGAAGGTTTTTTATGGTGCATGTCTCACCTGCCAATATGGCTGCAGGCAATATTGCTACAGCTGAATTTTTTGCACCACTTATGTTTACTTCACCTTTTAAAGGGTGACCGCCTTCTATAATCAACTTATCCAATTGTTTCTACTCCTTATCCATTGTAGTTCAGTGTTAAATATATAATTATATTCTATATTATATCATTATCAAAATTATTTGATAATATAATAAACACGAATAACAAAAGGCTTCATAATCAAAGGATTTTATATATTGAAGCCTTTTATTATTATACCATACTGCTAATATTTTGCACTATTTTTTATTTTTTTTCAACTGTACCATTATAGGCATTTATGTATATATTACCCATATCTGTCTTTATCCTCCATGAAGGTATGGCAGTACCCTCCTCAACTTCAACAATATCAAACTCTTCCACCTGTTCTATATCCGTATCAAAATAGTATCCCAGGCTTATATCGAATATGGTCACAGTTTTGTTATCTACCTCAGGCTGTTGTGCCAGTTTATCCGCTAACTTAAGCAGAGCTCTCATTGGATCCATTATCTCTTTCTTAGTCTTGCCATTATTCTCTACTTCAAACCATAATATTTTCATATAGGCTACACCTTCATTAGTAGCCATAACATCCAAATAGCTTTCATCCAGGAAAGTATCCTTATAGCCTTGGCTGCAACTTAGTTTCACATAGCTCCTATCAATATTTTGTGTACTGTCGTATAAATCCTTTCCTTCTATTCCTAACTTCTTCAAAAACATTTCTATGCTGCTTAAAGCAGCTTTGTCATCCACTTCCTCAGCTTTATTCTCCATCAATTTTTTATTCGTATATATGAATTCACCATTTCTGTATATTTCTATATATATCCTATCATCTTCCATGATTTGCCTATCTTCGTAATCCTTTATTACTACTTCTTCAGGGTCATGAAAAAAATTCTTCAAAGCATATTGGCTGTCGAAATACTTATATTTGACAGTAAGTGGTGCCTTAGGAGAGCTGGCTTTAGGAATAAGACATCTCACATATATTCCTTGTTTTTCAAGGTACTTAATTACTTCTTTTGTGCTCTCCTCATCTATCATTCTATTATTTCCCAAAATCCCTGGGTATAGTTCATATAAAAGGAAAATATCTGCAATTAGAAAAAGAATAATCAATATAGTTTTTGCTCTTGACCAATTCATTTTGTTCAGCCCCTTTCATTTTGGGGATATTTGGTCCTTAATATGGTTCAGACAGTATAACTCCTGACTCCGCATTCATTATATATCTGCCTGCAGTATTAAAGGAACCTTCTACCTGCACCTCTACAACCCAAACAGGTATCATGGAAGTAGGGTTACTCAATCCATATTCAAGATATGACAAGTATATATCTTTTATCATTATATCATCAATATCTATTTTTTTATCATGAATTAATCTTATAAACAGAATATCAATTATTTCCAGAGGATTTTTCAGACTCCTATCTTGTCCACTGACTTTGATATTCTTGACCACTCTTCTATACCTTTTGACTTCTCCGTTTACTATCTCAACTTCTATAGGATTATCCATATTTACTTCATCATTTACTATTGGTATTCCTTCATATCTATAATTATATCTTATTATACAACTATATAGCTTATTGCCTATGGTTGTTTGTTCAATAGAAGAAATGTATGAATCCTTGGGAAATCCCATATGACTATTTACAAAATTCGTTGCAATATTTATAGCATCCATTATAGTGAAATTACTTATATCATTCCTTGATTGGGTAGAGTAACTTACATATTCTATAACTCCTGATTTGCTGATTCTTACTCCTTGTTTCTCCCCGTCTGTATATATAACAGTTCCTGCAGGGTCCACAATGCTTCTCAAGGTTGATGGGTCTTTAAAAAAGTATGCTGCAATGTCTTCAGATGTGTTTATATCCGTCTCAGAATAGGAAGACAGTTTTGGCATAGAGTGTTTGTCTATGTCGGTAGGTATGAATACAATATCACTGTATCTTTCTGAATCCACATCATTTAAAAATATATAGGAATAAGGTTTGCCTCTGTTTATCATATCTACCATAACTCTGATGCTGCTTTTTAGCGATTTAGACTTAAATTCATATATGCTGTTATCTGCCTTATCAACTATGTATAAATTATTGCTGTCATAGCCTACCACTACCGTATCTATGTTTTTTATTTCCTGCCAATTGGGGTTATCTATTCCAAGAATACCTGCAAAGAGTCTATAATCGTAGGCAAAAGGAAATTGAAGCTCAACACTTCGTCCAGCCCTTAGCTTTTCCATATAATCCAATTGACGCTTTTCTAACTCCATTCCTTCCTTGGTTTCAAAAACTACAGAAAGCATTTCCCTTGTATCATCCAGAATTCTGTCATAAATCATTCCTACTTCTGTTTCGTTGAGAAGAAGAGTGCGTTTGCCATTGTCGTTAATAATAAGCTTTTCTGGTTTTATGAAACTTGCCTTGTCATTATCGGAGCTTAGGAGCTCGCTGGCCTTGTCCCCTTTGTTTTCAGACATAATAAAAATACCCTCAATGGATATATTCAACCATATTTGGGTAGTCAAAACTATACTTATTACAACCAGACAAAAAAGAACTATTGATTTGAGTCTTTCCAATTTCAACTTTACCATTCCCTGACTATATTATTAAAATTCTAGATTAAGTCTATCAAATATTAAGTCACCGATTTTTTCGGTAATCTTTTGGTTATCTATATATTCTATCTCTAATTCATAAGGCTCTTCGTTGTCTGCTTCAACAACTATTTTATTTTTACCAGGTTTTATATTAACAGATATGCCAAAAATTCCAGACAGACCTACCTGACAGCTTTTGGTATGTTGTAGCAACCATTCTCCATCAGTATTCTCTTCACTAATATTATCTTTATCTTTAAAAACAATGGATTGCCCATCGCCAGATTTATACCAGTACGTGCTTATGGTAATATTAGTACCTTCCAATGCTTTTCCTTTGATAGATAGCTTTTTATTGCTATATTTTACAGGTTGCTCCACTTCTTCAATTCCATTTACAAAATCAAAAACAGGTATAGGATCATCTAATCTTCTTGCATATACGCTTGCAATAGAAGATAGCATCATAACAAATACCATAGTAAAAGCAAATATAATTTTAATGGATTTGCCTCTGAGCATTGGAATTCCCTCCATGAATTAACCATAATCTTAGTATTCGATTTTATTATACTATACAATTGTTACAATCGTATTACAGTAAAATTAAGGTTAATTTACACCTGAAACAATAGGTAGCATAATTGTCACCCAAGTTCCTTCTCCATATATGCTGTCTAGAATTATTCTGCCTTTATGAGCTTCTATAATTTCCTTGGCAATTGACAGGCCTAAGCCTGTGCCCCCCAGCATCCTGGAACGAGCTTTATCAACTCGGTAGAATCTTTCAAACAGTCTATTCATGTCTTTCTTCGGTATTCCTATGCCATTATCCTTTACCTTTATACAAATATATTCTTCTTCTTTCCACATTGATACATTGATTTTACCTTTTTCTTGAGTGTATTTTATTGAGTTGCTTAGTATATTTATTATAACCTGTTCTATCCTGTCTTTATCCCCAATAGTTTGAGGAATTTCATCATTTATCTCCAAAGTTATGCTTTGATGCTTTTGCTTTGCGGGAATATCCATCTTATAGACACAATCGGTGAGTATTTTCGTCAAATCAATCTCTTTCATGTTCCACTGAGCTTTATCATAATCCAATCTTGAAAGCATCAGCAAATCCTTTACCAATCTGGTCATCCTGTCAGATTCGCTGTCAATTACATTGAGAAACTTTAATGTCATGTTTTTATCCTCTAAAGCTCCATCCAACAAAGTTTCTGTATAACTTTTGATTGTAGTTAGAGGTGTGCGAAGTTCATGGGAAACATTGGCCACAAATTCTTTTCTCATCCTGTCAAGGTTTTCCTGATCTGTTACATCCTGAAGCACAATTATAGCACCTGCAGTCTCAGCTGCTTCGTTTTTAAAAGGAACAACGCTGTATCTTATTGTTGAATCTCCTATACTAATCAAATCATTTTTCTCTTTACTATCTGTGAACATATCTTCGTGTTTAAAGGGTAGCCCAAGCATATCGGTAATATCATCAAAACTCTTGCTGGCTACATCCTCCTGCGTCAGCTTAAAAAGCTTAAAAGCTGCCGGATTGGCGTGAAGTATGGTACCATCTATGCTCACAGCAATAACTCCATCGGTCATATAAGTTAGTATGGTCTCCATCTTCTCCTTCTCGTTATTCATTTCATTTAATGTTGACTTCAACCTGACAGTAAGATAGTTGAACATTTCTGTAAGCTTTCCTACCTCATCATCGGACCTTACAGGAATTATATGGTCAAAATCTCCCTTTGCAAGCTTCTCAGCCTTTGATGTAACTTCTTTTATAGGACCCGTTATTGTTCGTGAAAGTATACTTCCCATTAGCACGGTAAAACACAGTGCCCATATGGTGGCACTGGTGAGAATGCTCTTTATATTGGCTATGGATTTATTTATACTTGTCAAATTAACATTAAGATAAATTGCTCCACGAATCTCATTATCATCAGCTATTATAGGTACTGCGATACTTTTATAGTTATTCTTGAGATCTACAATTCTGTTAAAGTCCTCTGCCACTTCTCCTTCCAGTGCTTTGGAGATTATTATGCTGTCCTCTGCTGGATCTCTTAGTTCTCCCCCCTGGCGAGCAACATGTCTCTTATCTTTGTTGAAAACATAAACGGATTGAATCTGGCCTACATGACCAGCATACCAGGATTCCACTATGCCTTGAACATCATATACTCCAGCCATTTTATCTTCCAGCATATGTTCCAGGTAATTGGCTTTGGATATCGTATTGTTTATCGCATTGTCCAATTGATCTTTTTCAACAGCTTGTATTATATATACCCCGATTATAGACATAGCAAGCCATACCAATAAGACAAAAATTATTACCATCTTCCATTGGATGCTTTTTAACATCTATTTAAATCCTCCTAAAATAATAGCCTACACCTCTCTTGGTTTGGACATACTTTGCGTTGCTTGGATCATCCTCAATTTTCTCTCGCAGACGCCTTACAGTCACATCTACAGTTCTCACATCTCCATAGTATTCATATCCCCAAACCTCTTCCAGCAGAGTTTCTCTGGAAAATACCTGCTCAGCATTTTGGGCAAGGTATTTTAATAGTTCAAATTCCCTTAAAGTAAGTTCTATAATTTTGTCATCTTTTCTAACTTCATACTTATTAAGGTCTATTATCAGGTTATTTGACTTGATTATCTGACCTCCACCCTCTGAACTGTTATTTAAGAAGTTTACCCTTCTTATATTTGCTTTTACTCTGGCCAAAAGCTCCCTGAAGCTGAAAGGCTTAGTCATATAATCATCAGCACCCAGTTCCAAGCCTAATACCTTGTCTACTTCTTCCTCTTTGGCTGTAAGCATTATTATGGGAGTATTTATATTTTCTCTTAGCTTCTTGCATACAGTAAACCCGTCCATAACTGGAAGCATTATATCAAGTATTATGAGATCAGGCTTATGCTCGTATGTACTGTCAATAGCCTGCTGCCCATCTTCTGCAATAAATACCTTATATCCTTCTTTCTCCAGATTATATTTTATTATATCTGCTATTGGTCTTTCATCATCAACAACTAATATTTTGTTATTCATACGTCGAAACCCCTCTCTATATTAGTTAATCTCTACAATAAATATTTTCCTTACTTCTTTTCTTGTAAATATTGTACTGGGTATATTCTACAGCAAGGAATACCCTTATAGAAGCTGTGAGCCCCCGTTCTTTATATATATAATACTATTTAAATGTTGTCTGTGAAAAGTCCCAAAAATAATGTCGTATTGGGTCTAAATTCCTAGAAAAATAATACACTTTTCGCATGTTATTACATTAGATTATAACATATAATCGAAGTAGAAACTAAACATACAACAAAATAAAAACCAATTTTGTGTCCCCCCGGATGCTGGAAAACAGGCAGGGGCCTGTTTTCTTTTTTGGTTTATTTTTTTATCTGGTCTCATGTTTCATAGACAAAAAAGTTTCATAAAAATCTTTACCCGACTTTAATTCCTTAAGAAAATCTAATACTCCCTCGTTTCCCTGGTTGCTATAAACATCCTTTACTATGAGGAAAGCCTTTCGATATGCTTTATTGCTGTCCAAGGCCATAAAATTGTTTCTAAGATCTTCTAGAGTATAATCATCTTCAAAATTCGCGAATTTTCCCCATTCAGTATCATAAATGTTGTATTCCTGATACAAAGCCATACCTTCAGTAAACCATATTTCTATATTTCCTCCTGTTAGCTCGTCCACTATCAAATGAGTATATTCATGGAGAACAGGTCCATTTAACTCATATTCCTCCATAGTAAGAGCAAATACATCAGGAGCTACAATATGGATAACGCCCATATTATACAGACCCATTACAGCTTGTCCTTCCAGTGCTTTGTTATATTTCCATAATTCCTCCATACTTCCATAGACGAATACAGGAATTTTATTGTTCGGATAATAATCAAATTCTTTCCCTATTAGATCATAACTCTTTTCCAGTAAATTTCCTATTTGTTCCACAATCTCCTCATCAGCACCTCTATTTTTTATTATAAAATGAGGTTTACTGATAGTACCTTCAGTAGATGTAAGTTCTATACTCTTATAATATTCGAAATCTTTCAGAGTTTTGTAACCGGCTGACTTTGCAAGAATGTATGTCCTGCTGTCTGTCAAAAAAAATAGCGCTAGCAATATTGTCAGCACTATATATATTTTCAATAAATTTTTTCTCATATCTGCATCACCACAGATATATTATACAATATATTTTATGTTAACTTTACTGGTATTTTCTAGTGACAACCTCCACAGGTACCACAGCTGCCGCCACAGCCGCTGCCTCCTTTTGAAGCTCCACTGGTCTGACATTTCCCTTCAAAAACCTGCCTGATATTTTTGCTTTGGCATTTTGGACATACCACTTTATCTCTATTCGAAGAATTCACTATTTCAAAAAACTTTTCACCGCAATCATTGCATCTAAAATCCAATGCTGCCATGAGATTCATCTCCTTTTAAAGATATTATTTGATTCACCTATTTATATTTGCTGGCATATTATATTATAACATTTATCTTTTAGGTGAGGGATTTTTGTGAAAGATTTTTTTTCATTTTCAAAAAGAATTGATCCAAAATTAAAGTATATGATATCTGTTAAAGGCATTAAAACCATCCCTTTAATCCTTGAGATAAAGCATGGTATAGATAATGATGTGAAAAGAAAATTAACCAGAATTGGTTTCAAAATTAAGTATGAGATTAACTTTATAAATCATATATGCGGAAGTTTGCCGGCGAGGAATTTCGATAGTCTTAAAGCTCTTGTGGAAATCAACAAGATTTATTATGATGGAAAAGCCCTGTTGATGGGAAAAACCTTTTCACCTGTTGACGGTCAAGATTTTCCTATAAAAATGAAGTCTCAGCTTTTGAATGGCAGAGGCATCTCTATTGGCTTTATAGACACGGGCGTACATCCTAAGGCAGATTTTATGAGACCTAGAAGAAGGATACTTGCTTTTAAGGATTTTATAAATGGGAGAAAGGATACTTATGACGACAGCGGTCATGGAACAGCTGCTGCTGCTGTATCATCTATTCCATCTAATGAAGCAGGTATAGTATGCGCCAAAGCATTTGATATGAGCGACCATGGCTTTTATTCCGATATAATTGCATCCATGGACTGGATCCTTGAATTAAAGGATAGGTTCAATATAAGAATAGTAGTAATAAATTTCGGAACTGTTTTGCAGAGTAGAAGCCACGACATTCTTGCCTTAGCATCAGAAGCTCTGTGGAAAAGTGGTCTTCTGGTAGTGTCTTGTGCAGGAAACTTAGGGCCTGAAAGAGCCACCATTACAAGTCCAGGACACAGCAGCAAATTGCTGACCATAGGTGCCTTTCAAATAGATAATGGAAAGCCTTCTGTTTCACCCTGGAGCAGTAGGGGACCAACACTCAACAGCACTGAAAAGCCGGACTTGGTTATGCCGGGTCATGTTTCTTCAGAAGGCTTCATGGGTACAGCTGCTTCTGCAAGCCTTGCAGCAGGATTCGGTGCAATGATATATGAAAAAAAGAAAGACATTTCTCCTGATGATGCGAAAAGCCTCTTGAAGCTGTGCACCACTTCTCTGGGAGAGCTAAAACAGGCTCAGGGAAAAGGATATATAGATATAAAAAAAATAGAGGAAATCTGAATCCTCTATTTTTTATTTCATCATGATAATCGTTTTATATTGGTCTTTACAAATATTTTGATGGATTTACAGGGCTGCCATTTTTCCTTATTTCAAAGTGAAGGTGGGGCCCTGTGCTGTTACCTGTGTTTCCTACAGCACCAATGACTTGACCTTTATATACCTTTTGACCTACCTTAACACTGATTTTGCTAAGATGACCATAATATGTAACAAAACCTGCACCATGGTCAATCTTAATCATCTTTCCATATCCACCGCTGGTTCCTGCAAAAATAACTTCTCCTCCATCAGCAGCTTTTACCGGAGTGCCTATAGGTGCTGCAATGTCAATTCCATTATGGTTTCTTCCCCATCTATATCCATAACGAGAGGTTATGGTGCCTCTTGTAGGAGTACTAAAGGTACCTGTGCCTTTTTTTGGTGGTGGATCCTTCGTACCCTTAACCAGAATCTGATCCTTTGGCTCCTTTATTATGTTTTCTGATAGAATTACTCTCTCACTTTCAATTCCATTTATCTTAATTACTTCTGCTTTAACTTCCTTCTCCCCATACTGTCCCTTGACCCTTACCTGGGTCTGATCCTTATATAAGCTGCTGCTTAATTCAAGCTTCTGCTCATAGGGGATCTTATCCGTATATGTAACTTCTTCAATGGTTTTTACGCTTATTAAAGATTTTGGAACCACCAAATTCAATTCCTGACCTATTTTTATTTTTTCAGGATTTGCTGTTGGATTTGCCTTCTGCAGATCCTCCAAGCTTATGTCATATTTCCTTGATATGCTCCAAAAGCTTTCCCCTGCTTCAACCTTATGTATCCTAACCTCACTGGTACCATTAATAATATAGTTTTGAGCATCTTCTACTTCCATTGCTAAGGAGATGTCTGTAAACTCTTCCTTAATCTCCACTTTTTCAGAAAAGCTCTTTTCCTTTATTTTACTGGTTTCTGTAACCTGTGTAAAATACTGCTCTACACCGGATAGCACTCTTTCTGCTTCATCCTTGGTTTTTAAAGTGACTATAGGTTTGTCGTCTGCATATATAACAGCACATTCTACCTGATAATCTAAATGTTTTTTCAATTCCTCTTCCAATGCTTTACCCTCAAGGAGTTCTTTTTTTGAAGCATTTATTTTTTGGTAAGAAATCTGATTAGTAAAAGCAACTTCTGCAGCATTTTTCTTTTCATAACTCTGCTTTAATACTGTTAACAGTTCCTCAACCAGTTTCTTGTCCTTGACTTTTGCAATCTCTACACCGTTTATCATTACAGCAAAAGCATTATTTGCAAAAGCGAAATATGTAATGGCTATTAATACAACAGCTAATGCTCCTCCGGTTATTAAAAACCTCTTTTTATTGATAATCTTTACATTAAATCTTTTATTACCTGCAACTGATTTTATATTAAACTTCGAAAAAGTCTTCTTCAAATCTAGTTTAGATATGGCTTCCTTGGATTTGGCAAACCACTTGGAGGCTTGCTGAATGAGGCTGTCATAATACTTCTTTAACTTATTCGGATTTTCACCGTCTCCCCCCATTAATGCATCTCCTTTCTAAATATTGCTTACTCTATTTTATACCAAACTAGCCTTTTATTCAATAAATTATTGGGATAAAAATTTTCCTGCTTGTCTATATCATATTCATTTATATGCTAAATTATTCTTTTAACATTGAACATTGCTTAACGATATATTGATTGGTATTATCTTACACCAAAAGGCAATATTATTAACAGGAAAATATATGCTATAATATTAGATAAAGCGGATTGGATTCCTATTTTAGGAGGAAACTATATGAATTACTTTAGATACAAAGCCTATAATGAAGACCTGGGACACACTCCAGTAGAAAACATTTTTATAAACCATTACATGCCGGATGCCCCCGGGGATTATGTAAAAGTATATCTGCTAGGTCTTAAATGCTCCTACAGCCTTCAAAACAATTATTTATCTGATGAAATAATAGCAAAGACAATCAATATATCTGTAGAGGAAGTGCAGAAAGCTTGGAAGTATTGGCAAGACCAGGAGATTATAAATGTTATACATACAGAAGGAAACAATGATAAAATCGTTGAATTCATTGATATTAGAGAAAAAGTCCTCAACATAAAGGGTAAGGAAACCAAGCCTGCCAAGAACAGCGTGGATCGTATCATAATGGCGAGACAGAATTCAAAGGTCAGAGATATGTTTGATTATATCAGAAAGATATCCGGCAGAGAGCTATCTCAGAATGAAATATTCGTCTTTTTAGACTGGATGGACGATTATGGTTTCCCACCTGAAATAGTAGTCATGCTAATCGAAGATTGCTATTCAAGAAACAAAAAAGACTTACCTTATCTTAAGCAGGTGGCTAAAAACTGGTTTGATGCAGGGGTAGATTCTCAGGAAAAAGCTATAGAATATGCAAACAGACATAAGGAGAAATGGCAAAAATACAGCAAAGTGCTTAACTTTCTCAGAATCGGAAGGCAGCCTACGGCGGTGGAGGAGGAAATGCTGCAAAAGTGGTTTTATGAATACTCCTTTTCCGATGAGGCAGTGCTTAAAGCCTGCGAGTTAACAATAAAAACACTGAAACCTTCCTTTTCGTACATAGATAAGGTGCTTTCCGAATGGCATGATAAAAATATTAAAACCATTGATGAGATTGAAGCTTATCTTTCTAGAAACCCTTCAAAGGATAATAAAGATGGAGCAAAGGCTCCCAAGAGAAGCTTCAATAACTTCAAAGGCCGTACATATGATACAGATCTATTGAAGCAAAGGCTCCTGAAAAAGAGTAGAGGTGAGTTAAGTGAATAGTATACGAGCCATAATGAATGAATACGAAGATATAAGAGAAAAAAATAAAAAAGAATTGGATAAGCGCAAACAGGAGCTTTATGCTAAGTTACCGAGGCTCAAAGAAATCGATGATGAAATGGTCAACCTGGGTATAAGAATTACTAAGGCGGTACTCATGGATAAAGAAAATCGGGAAAAGCTTCTGGAGGATCTTCATAAGAAACAAACGGACCTGAAAATAGAAAAAGCAGAAATACTAACAGCCAATAAATATCCAAAGGATTATCTCCAGATGAAATATAGCTGCAAAAAATGCAAGGATACAGGTTATGTCGGATCGGAAAGATGCAACTGCCTAATGCAAAAGCTTATTGCTCATCAGTATAAACAATTTAAACTATCCCATAGGATAGTCAAGGAGAATTTTGAGAATTTCAATATAAACTATTATTCCAATGAACCCATTGATGGCGGAAGATCTCCAAGGGAGAACATGCAGCATATATTTATGGAATGTATAAAGTACACCAAAGACTTTGAACAACATAATAAGAATCTGCTGTTTATTGGCAGACCAGGTTTGGGCAAAACCTTCCTTTGCAACTCCATAGCTAAAGATTTGCTGGATATGGGCAAAAGCGTCATATATCAATCCGCGCCCGATCTTGTAGATTTAGTAAGGAAGTACAAGTTTGATTTTGATAATGAGGAAGCAGGAGATGAAGCCCTGAAGGATATTTATGTATGCGACCTGCTAATAATTGATGATCTGGGTACAGAGTTGGGAACACAGTTTTCCGGGCTAGTAATTTATAATATATTAAACAAAAGGTTATTAGAAAATAAAAAAATGATAATATCCACCAATCTGGATGTTGATGAGATAATAAAAACTTACTCTGAAAGAATATCATCGAGAATATTCGGCAACTTCTTAATGTATGAGTTTTTCGGAGAGGATATAAGGCTCAAACTGCAGAATATTATATGAAATGACAAAACCTAAACAGAGTAATGCACATAATGATGAGTTATTAATGGAAATAAAAGGCTCAATGAGATATTCAACCTCATTGAGCCTTTTGCTCTAGTTATTATAATACTGCCAGATCTTCATCCTTGGGGTCGCAGATAAACATATGTCCTGGAGAGTGGGTTATCATAAGCTCTGGTTTGCTGGTCATGGCTATGGATTGGGGTGTAACACCACAAGCCCAGAATACAGGTACCTCCCCTTCTTTAATGACAGAAGGATCACCGAAATCCGGTTTATTTACATCTTTGATACCTATCTGGCTGGGATCTCCTATGTGTATTGGTGCTCCGTGGACCTGTGGAAACCTTGAAGTAGCCTGCACCGCTCTGGGTACCTGATGATATGGTATAGGCCTCATGCTGACAACCATTTTGCCGTGGAATTTCCCAGCAGGGACACAATCAATATTGGTTATATACATAGGTACATTATGATTATCCTCTATATGTCTTACAGGTATGGAAGCATTCAACATAGCAGATTCAAAGGAAAAGCTGCAGCCAAGCAAGAAACCTACTAGATCGTCTCTCCAATACTTCTCAATATTGGTTACTTCATCTACCAACTCACCATACTTATAAATCCTGTACTTTGGAACATCAAACCTCAAATCTGCACCCTTAGCCATAAGTTTAGGTTCCGGATCCCCTACATCTGTAACATCTAATATGGGGCAAGGCTTTGGATTTCTCTGAGCAAATAATAAAAAGTCAAAAGCTAAATCCTTAGGAACTATGGCAAGATTTGCCTGTATGTGTCCTCTGCACATACCTGAGGTAGGTGAAATTATTTGCTCCTTTCTAATGAGTTCTCTAACTTCCCTTGGGCTCATATTTGCTAAATCCATCATACAATCGCCGACTTCACGGCTACCCCCTTTACATTTATTCTGGCTTGTATATATTATTTATTCAACAATAGTGAAAAATATCCTTTTAAGAAACTTCTTTTCCATATTTAATCAACTCTGTTTTCCGTCTGTTTCCTTTGAATATCATAGATTTACAACATACCAGAATTTTTACACTATGCGTACTAATAACAGCTTAATCAGCATGTAATTTTGTCGATTTTCATATAATATTTCCCGGGAAATTATTTTTTCCGATTATTTTGTCGCTTATATATTTAATCTAACGCTGATAGGCTTACAATAATCCTATAATTGTGATAGAATTACTTTCGTAAACAACGGTTGCATTGAGTAATAATGATAAAATGGGAAGTGTAATAATATGAAAAAAGGAAAATTAAATATATTAGGCCATAACTATGATTATATGGAAGATGAGTATGATAGACTGAAAAGTCTTAGCAAAAATAAAAGCCAATATAAGGTATTTACAAACAAAGCAAACTTCAAGAAGATAGAATTTGATTATGAAGAAGATCCCTATGAGCCCGAAAAGGGCAGATAGGGATCCTTTGGACTACTGTTTCCCCTAAAGGATTGTTTACTTCATGCCCTCCAATATTTTAACTATTTCTTTTGGCTTTAATACTTTCCCATATGAAACAACCTTTTCATCAATAACAAGGCCTGGAGTTGTCATTATGCCATATTTCATTATTTGTACCAGATCCGCTATCTTATCTACGCTTGCTTCAATGCCAAGGGTGCTAAGAGCTTCTTTTACATTGTTCTCAAGCTTTTCGCATTTATCACATCCAGTGCCCAATACTTTAATTTTCAATTCGCAGCCTCCCATACTTTTAATTCTTAATTCCTTAACTTCATTTCCTCGCCTATAACTTCATTCCACGCATCAAATATATTTTTGATTATTGCAGGACCTATTTTTGATATGATTACAAGTTGTGATTCTGTTTCATTTTTGTCTGAAAGCTTATAATCTATCCTTCTATTCACAACATCCACCTGATTCCATCCATCATCAAGACTAAAGAACCCTTTAATTCTATATGCATTTCCAGAAACCTTATCAATGAATCTTGTCAAATCCTCCTTTTTCACTTGACCTTGAAATGTCAGAGTTAATGATTTTGGTTTGTTTTCGGGAGTATTGGTAGAACTTTCTCCCTCTGCCCATTGATTTTTCATCAAATCTTCCTTCAAAAAGTCATAATTAAGCTTTCCGAATACCGAGGTTTGAATTTCTACCATAGCATTTATCTCTCGTATCTTTGATTTTATTTTTTCCAAAGTACTTTCATTGATTAAATCTACCTTGCTTATCACTGCAAGATGACAGTGCTTGATTTGCCTTTCAACTGTTTCAAAATCATTTATTTGCTCTAGAAAGTGTACTGCATCCACAAGGCAGATTGCTCCTTTATAGTCATAAACATCTCCCTTGAATTCCTTTACAGCGTTCATTATTTCCCCTATATTTGATGGATCAGCAAGGCCGGAACTCTCAACAAATAAATATCTCAGACCCCTATCTGCCATCTCCATCATGGCTTGAGCAAAGGATATCTTCAAACAAGAGCAAAATATCGATCCCCTGTTTAGCTCTACAAGTTCTATCCCATCTTTTCTGATGATATTACCGTCAATGCCTACCTTTCCAAACTCATTCATAATAACTCCGACTTTTTCACCTGACAGATCTTCCAATATATTGGTCAAAAGAGTGGTTTTGCCTGCTCCTAAAAATCCTGTCAATAAATATAAATTTGTCTTTTCTCTCATCATAATCCCTCTTCCATTGTTATTGAAAATTATCATTACATCAAAAGATAGCCAAAAGCGTTAAATGTGTAGCCAATTATAATGATACCAAAGGTAACAATGCCCACAAATGTGGCTAGAAGCTTCATCTTAACAACTTTCTTCAGCATGATCATTGATGGAAGCGAAAGAGCTGTTACCCCCATCATAAATGATAGAGCTGTACCAAGTCCCACTCCCTTTAAAACCAAAGCTTCTGCAATAGGCAGTGTTCCAAAGATATCAGCATACATAGGCACGCCCGCAAATGTGGCTATAAGCACTGAATACCATTTATCCTGGCCCAGTATGGCAGCTATTAGTGATTCAGGTATCCAATTGTGTATAGCAGCACCAATTCCTACACCTGCCAAAATGTATAGCCAAACCCTTTTTATTATGTCTAGCACTTGATCCTTTGCAAAATTCATTCTATCCTCAGCGGTTAATTTCTCCTGCTTCATATCAAGAACCTTGTTTCCGAAGACAAAAGGCTCTACATACTTTTCAAGCTTCATCTTACTGATAATCGTTCCGCTTACTATTGCAAGCACAATGCCTATAGTGACATAGGCTATAGCTATTTTCCAGTTAAATATGCTTGCCAGCAAAATAATGGATGCCAGATCTACTAAAGGCGAGGATATCAAGAATGAGAATGTAACACCAATAGGCAATCCCGCACTTGTAAATCCAATGAATAAAGGAATTGAGGAACAGGAACAAAAAGGTGTAACTGTGCCTAGAAGAGCACCCAATATATTGGCTGATATGCCATTGAATCTGCCCAGTATTTTCTTCGTTCTCTCAGGCGGAAAATAACTTTGTATATATGAGATTGCAAAGATTAAAACGGAAAGCAATATGAATATCTTTATAACATCATATATGAAAAAGTGGATACTTCCACCCACTCTGGTACTTACATCCAAGCCAAATATTTTTTCTACAAGAAAAGTTACTAAATTGTGCAGCCATTCCATCTTCAACAACTGCCTGTTTAACCATTGAAAAATTATCAAATCACAATCCTCCTAGCACTCGGTGCAACATTCACTAAAATCAACGCTTTTTACATCTATACTATTGAATAAGCTCTTTATTGCAACCAGAGCCTCTTCATTTATGGAATATCTCATCCATATGCCATCTTTCCTACCCTTCACCAATCCGCTGTCACATAGCATTTTCATATGGTATGAAAGGGTAGGTTGGGTAATGTTAAATTCTTCAAGTATTTTACAGGCACATAGTTCACCATCTGAAAGCATAAGAAAAATTTTGAGTCTTGTTTCATCACTTAATGCCTTCATATATTGAGCATACATTGCTAAATTCTTTTCCATTGTTTTCACTCCACAATATTTTTTCAACAATACTTATTTCTAGCAGCAGTAACTGTTATTTGTATTACCACAGCAGCATTGATTTTTATTCTTCGCAGCTGTATAAAACTTTTTCAGATTCTCTGGCAATACATAATCAGCATCTTCATTAGATATATCTTCATGGCCGAATATGCCTTTTAATAGTCCTTCAGCTATAAGGGCTATAGGCGGTACAGTATATTCCTGTCCCTTGTATACCCAGACACGGCAGTCTACCTCATCTCCACATAGATCTCCACATGAGTCGCATGGTCTTTCCCTAACCTCCATTTGAATATCCCTGCCGTTTACTCTTATTGTAGGCGAAGCAACAAATTTATGCTTTATAGCCAGTTCTTCTGTGTTTACATTTATTTTGTTCAGCACAACCTCAATGCCAGCTAACTCTAATACATTAGAGATACTGGCAATAGCTTCTTCAAGATTTTTTTCTGTTCCCTGACACCATTCACAGACACTAAGATCCAGATATAAAAAGTCTACAATCACTTGCCTTGTTTCTGTTTGTATGTTTCCTGCACTGCAGCAGCCTGAACCGCAAGAACAACATCCACAATTTGAATTATTCATCTATATTTACCCCCTATAATTTTATGCGTATTAACATCATATTGATATTTCTCTATGTATTATATTCCTATATATAGATAAATGTCAATATGTTCTGTTTAAAACAAATTCTTTGCGGCAAGCTATGGATAAAAATTCTTAAAAATCAAATACTATGTCCATATATCACTAATACAGGAGGGGTAACCCTTGAATGAAGGCTTGGTCGTGGCTGTAAGATCCGTCATTGGCTTCTTTTCCCTCCTTATTTTCACCAGAATAATAGGGAAGGAACAAATAAGCCAGCTTACCTTTTTTGATTATGTCCTAGGTATTACCATTGGCTCTATAGCAGCTTCTCTCACAACAGATTTATCCAGCAGAGCATGGCCCCACTGGATTGGACTGCTGTCATGGGCTGCACTGGGCTATTTGATGGAGTTGATAACCCTGAAATGGAGATATGCGGCAAAGTACCTTGAGGGGGAACCAACCATTGTAATTATGAATGGCAAAATAATGGAGAAAAGCTTGAAGAAAATGAAGTATAGAGTTTCTGACATCATGGCTCTATTAAGAAACAAAGGGGTTTTTGATCTTAACCAGGTTGATTTCGCAATAATAGAACCTAATGGTCAAATATCAGTGCTGAAAAAGCCTGAACATATGCCCTTGACTCCTAAGGATATGCAAATTAAAGTTATGCCTAACGGCATCAGCACAGAATTAATATATGACGGAATTATCATAGAAGAGAATCTGACCCAATTAAACAAGGATAAAGCTTGGCTTCTGAAGGAGCTTAATAAGCAAGGTATAAAGGATGTTTCAGAAGTATTCTTAGCAACCCTTAATCCAGCAGGAAGTCTCTAAATAGACAGATATGATGATCATATAAAAAAGATAATAGATATTGGAGACTATAAAGGACCTTACTAAGTCAGGTCTATTCACTTTTCGATGAGCAATATTCAACTGAAAATTGATTAGTTATTAAACTTAAAAATATTATATATGGAGATGAGCCAATGAGAAAATTCATGGTTATATCAATCCCTATTTTTGCAATTGCAATATTTATTTTAATAATGCAAAGCGGAAGCTTTTTAAAATACTCTTTGGGTGGGGAGGACAATATTCCACAAATGATAGAAGAAATAATTCAGGATATATCCAAAGGCCATTGGGAAGCGGCAAATAATAAGACTTATGATTTAAGAAAGGCATGGGACAAAATAGTGTCCAGAGTTCAATTCAGCTCTGAAAGAGATGAAATAAATGATTTTACCGTCAGTATAGCCAGACTTGAAGGGGCAATACTAGCTCAAGATAAATCCAGTGCCTTTATGGAGCTGAAAGAAGCCTATGAGCATTGGAAGGATCTAGGGAAATGAGGTATATTTGCTTCCTTCTCTTATGCTCAAAGGCTGCAAAGCATTATTTCGGATAAACTCTCTAACCCATTCTTTGTTGGTTTTTGAGTATTCTCTCAAAGCCCAACCGATTGCTTTGGTGATAAAAAACTCTTTCTGCTCACTGTTTTCCCTTATAATTCTGCTTAACAGATTTATATCTGTATTTTCCTTATACTTCAGTTGAAAAAGTATAGCAGCTCGTGCCAGCCATATATTGCTGCTCTCTGCCCAATCTATGATATGACTTTCAATCAACTCTGGATGGTTCCTGCACATTTGCCCTACTATAACGCTTGCTATGGCATCTACAGTATCCCACCAGGACTTTGTGGTGATCAATTTCTCTATTTTTTCAATGTCCTCGACTTTTATATAATCCTTCAACGCTATCAAATAATCTACTGTTAAATATTGAAATTCCCGCTCCGGCAAATTCCATAGCATGCTTACTATATCCCAATCTACTGTTTTTCCCTTTTTAGCCTCCTTGAGGAATTCCTTTGTAAGCTGCTGCCTTAGGGGCTTTTGTATACCTATAAATGGAAATTTGCTTTTCATATAGGCAGCCATCTGAGGAGCTTTTTCCGGATCTGCGTTATCATAAAGATTTGAGATTATGTTATTTATCATTAGTGTGCACCTCTATCCTTCTATCATCGATCTTTGTACAGCATTCCATCCAAAAATTCCGCCGGTATGGATGAATAATATATTATCATGCTTATCAAAGGTGCCTTTCTTTATCTCCTGTACTAATCCATACATAGCTTTTCCTGTATATACAGGATCCAGTATGATTCCTTCCAGTTGAGCCAGATGCTTTATAAATTCTATCTCTTCAGACCTGCTAATTGCATATCCCAATCCAGCGTATCCATCGATTATGTCGATATGGTTTCTATCTATATGTATCTCTTCCCCTGTATATCTCACAAGTTCGTGAAGTAAAGATTCAACTATATTTAAGAAATACTCCTTATCCCCTGCTATGTTTATACCATAAACTACAGCTTCATTTTTCTTAACCTTATTGCCATAATACAATCCTGAGTAAGTACCCCCTGAACCTACTGAACACACTATTGCATCAAACTTGACTCCCATTTGTTTTTGCTGCTCAAGAATCTCCAGCATAGCATTGTAGTAGCCAAGCGATCCTATGCCGTTGGATGCTCCTTCCGGCAATATGTAGGCTTTATGGCCTTCCTTGAGAAGTTCATTCTTTATCTCTTCCATTATCTCACTCCTATGGTTGCTGTACTCTTCAGCAGTTATAAGTCTGATTCTTGCACCCAGCAGTTTATCAAGGAAAAAATTGCCTTCCAGATCATTATCTTCCCTACCTCTCAGCACCAGATATGAGCCCATTCCTAACTTGGCAGCAACCGCAGCAGTAGCTCTGGCATGATTGGATTGTATGCCTCCGCATGTAATGAGATAATCACAATTATTATCCAGAGCTTCTTTTACGGCAAATTCCAGTTTTCTTACCTTATTGCCAGATACCTCAGTTCCCGTTTCATCGTCTCTTTTTATATAAATGTTTTTGCCTAATTCTTTGCTTAGCTTCTCTGATTTCTCAATTCTTGTAGGTAGATTTGCTAATTTGATTTTATTTTGAAGAATCATGATTTAACCCTCCTTTTCATATTGATTATTTATATTCCTCTTGATTGGCAAAATATCCTCTAAATTTAAACAGAAAATTAAGGACAGCCTTGGCTGCCCTTAAACTGCTTTCCTTTTAAAATTGTAATAATCCGCTGATAATATATTTTCAATCTTAAAAAACCGAATCTGTCTTCGTAGATAACAATATGCCTTAATTTTATTGCCCTGAATTTCAAGGACCTTTATATTGCGCTCACTAATACCCGACTCTCCACTATATATTATTTTTACAATTCTGCCTCTTTCCAGTGATGCCTTCAATATGTGTTTTACCATGCTATCACCTTCATTTTTCTTTTATTATACCAAACATACGTTCGTTTGGAAAGAGGTTTGTTTTGTCGGATAATGTTCTAAAATACACGAATGCAGAATTCGGGGCATACCGCAACACAGTAACCGCATTGTATGCATTTTGACTGATCAATAAAAGCTTTTTCACTTTCATCAAAGTCAATGGCCCCGCTATGGCATGTTTGTATACATGTACCACAGGCTACGCACATATGCTGAGATACTCTTATTATTTTTTTGTTTCTGATAGTTATTATTCCTTCCAAGTCTCTCTCACCATTGAAGTATCTCACATTATAATCAATTTCTTCATTGCTGATCATACCTATGGCTATAGAATACTGGCCTTTTAGGTTCATAACGTATTCCATGCTGCTATCATAATCATCAATCATAGTTCCACCGCCTAAAACCTTCATAAGGTATATGCCTTTACCATTCTTCTGACATAACTCAATAGCCTTTTCCATTTCCTCCACAGTGCCCTGGAGTATTCCGCGTCCTATCTTGTTTATCAAAGGAAATACCACATCTATATCCTCTCTTGCAGCGGCTGCTTCCACCACTTTTACGCTGTGGGTAGATATACCTACCGCTTTGATTATGCCTTTTTTCTTATAGTCCAAAAGGCACTGAAGAGCTCCTTTGCGTTCTTCAAATACACCAACATCTGCTCTTGCAGCATGAAGGTGGAATATATCTATATAATCTATTTCCATGCCTTCCAAAGCTTCATTTATTGCTTTTTCCATGGATTCATAGGTCTCTGCCCCTGATTTAGTTGCTATCACTGGTCTGAAATCCACTTTGTCAAGAGCTGCCTTTATATGGGGATATGTGCCATATGCTTGAGCTGTATCTATGAAGTTTACACCTCTTTTAAGTGCATAAGCTATAATTTCACCACTCACTTCAATAGGCAGATTCTTTTGCAAAGGGCCTACCGGCAGTGCTCCAAAGCACAATTTTGAAACTTTTATTCCTGTATTTCCTAATATTATCTTATCCACAATGCTAACCTCCAGATTATATTCTTTTTTATAAATCATGAGAAAACACAAATTACTCTTTAACTTCACCTCATGAATTAAAAAAGGCTTTCTCGGTCATTATAATTTAAAATACAAGCCTTTCTAAATTATAGCATATGAATAAGATCTAAGCACGATTTCTTTATCTAGTTAATTAATCCATCATCACTTTGATAGCAGTTTAATAGGGCATTCCATAATGAATCATAAATTCATCATCCATATATCTATTTCGGGATAATAAGAATCCCTGATATCCTCTATTTAGTATTTCTATCTGTTTATCCAGTTTTTCATTCTCTACCTCTATGCTTCTTCTATATCGCTTTGTACCGATGAATCTCAAATCTCTATGGAGTAAAAACCTCCACTTTCCTTCGTAAGGTCCTTCTCTTTGACCCAGAGCCTTAATAACCAGTCCTGCATCCATCACATTTTTTAAGCTTGGATAATTGAAGGGGGAAACAGTGCATAGTATATGATAGTAACCTAATTTAAATACCATATCAAAAGTATGTTTCATCATCTTGGCTTGAAGCTTGTTTCCTCTGTACTCAGGATGTACTACAGTTGCTTCCAGGTGTACAACATGATCTAACTCATCTTCAGGAAGTTCTAATTCTCTGCCCATATTAAATTGACTTTTTCCAGGAAAAGAAACAGTCCTGAATGCTATTAGTCCTTTGCCTGCAAACACTCCTATGGCTCTGCCTTTATCCTTATCCAAGACTTCATTAAAAATAAATTCTCTGGAATCCATAACGAAGGTTTCAGGATTTTTCAGATGTCTGGCTACCTCATTTTGAAGGTCAATTAATTCATCAATATTAGTCTTATCAAGAATAACCATCTCATATTCTTCATCTAGTATTATAGTCCTTCTCAATGTTCCTCTATCAATGCTTTCTCTCATGCTTTTCCTCCCTTCTTCTTTAGTAAATATTGTTCCAAGTATTTATTGTTATAATTCACCAAAATCAATGTAAAGTCAACTGATTTGATTTGTTATTTATATAACATTGACAAATAATAATGGTGGCCATTCTAGCCACCATTATTATTCTGCATCATCCCCGAGTATTTTACTTTCTTCTTTTAATGATCCAAAGGAATTAGTGTAAATATAGTTTGCTATTACCTTCACATCTATGGAAGATGGATCCTGGCATAAATCTCCGGGAAGAGTAAAACAGAATTCCTTGGATATTTCTTTACACTGGCTTTTGCTGCAGGTTCCTGTAAATATTATTTTACCTTTCTGGCTTATTATCATATTGGTTTTAGATTTAACCAGCACAACACTTAGTCCAAGGATTCTATTTTTGCAGACATTTTTTAGGTTTACAATAAGCCTTAGCAACCTGGTTTGGCAGTTGAGTTCATCAATGGGTAAGTACACCTCTTTAAAATCCTCACATTTGTCAAAGTCTATTTTTTTATATGCTTCATAGCAACAGTCATTGGCTGATTCAATTTTAATAGTGTCCAATTCATTAAATTTCTTAAGTATACTTACTTCTATTTCATCTTCATTTATTACTTTTTCATCCAAAGCTTCATTTTCTGCTTTATTCATTTCTTTATCTTCCATAACCAAACCCTCCTGAATATACAATATCATTACAATATATTCAGGATTATATAAAATGTTACAGATAAAAAAGCTGTGTAGTTCTATATTCCTCCATTACAGTTTGCAATATATGAGCTATATAAGTATCAACTTTTCCTGCCTACCGTCAAGAAAATCAACTGTGCCGTCCTTTAGAATATCTTCCTCAAGATACATGAATACAAGTTGGTTGTCCCAAACCTTTATATTGTCGGAAACATTAAGCTCCAAAGCATAGCAAGTCTTATCTTCAATGGTTCGTTCACCTGCTCCGGGAATATATGACTGATTGCCATATTGACCTATGATAGGGCCGGCACCATGACCAAATGTTCCTAAAGGATGGGTATACACCATGGGCTTAATACCCTCAGATTTAGCTGTTTCTATAGATTTAAGGAATGCATCATTTCCGGTGGTACAAACTCTAATATTTTCTCTTACTATATCCTGAAGTCTGTTGCCTTTGGCAATAAGTTCCGAAAATTCCTTAGGGGCCTCTTTTTCACCGTTCCTGAGAATGTACCCAACTCTCTGAATATCTGTGTGTAGCTGTACATAAATACCGTTTATCCCTACATCGCAATGAATAAGATCCCCTGGAAGGATAACTTCATTGAAAATCCTTGAAACGCTGCTGCCTTTACGCTGAAGATCAACATCAGGTCCGAACCAATATTGATATCCAAGGCGATTAATAACATCACGCATAAACCACTCAATGTCAGTAGTAGTGGTTATTCCTACTTTAATGAATTGTTTGGAGAAAGAATAGTTTATAATATCATGTGTTATGTTAACAAATTTCTTCATTGTTTCTATTTCTAGAGGTGAAACTCTCTGTAGCCAATACACAGTTAAAGGCTCACCATCACATAGTTTTACAGCATTTTCTCCTAGAGCATCTTTTAAATGCTCATAGAGTGTAGAGGAAAGTCCATCACAAAAGCCGTTGATATCACTCCTATTAATAGCTATTTTAGAAGGATTGCATTCCCTGACAATTCTGCTAATAGTCTCCCATACAGTTTCACCTGGCTCCTGTACTCTTTGGTAAATACTTTCCATTTCGGGAGAGTGGGGACCTATAACCATTTTACGAACTATATCCTTTTCCTTATCGTGGTGAAAAGCCAATGCTCCGATGCGTCTAGCGTCATACATATCCCATGGATACAGTGTTTTTAGCATAGGGTCTTTGCAACCCTCTCTCGAAACTATTATCCAAAAATCTATACCTGATTTCTTCATTGCCCATGGAAGTACTATTTCTAGTCTTTCTTTTAGGATCCTTGTGCTTAGTTCTGCCTGTTTCTTGATAGGTAAAAGGCCGGCTGCCTCCATTTTTGCCTCAATTGCTTTCATAAAGGCTTCATGCACGGTGAACTACACTCCTTTTATTTAATTTCTTTAAGCTCCTTGTAGACATGGTTTATTATTTCTATAGACTTTTATCT
>NZ_JAWLCK010000024.1:2020-30280 GCF_041687175.1 Lutispora sp. | reverse complement strand
CACTAAAGAGTACTACTTCGATACTATAGCATTCCAGAATAAGCATATGTGCAGTTCACAAAGGTATTGATTTTGGTAACTCTAAAGCTCATATCTTAAGAAAAATCTAACGCCTCCCAAAGGGCCTCCTGCCCTGGAAGGCTTGGGTACCATCCGTGCTGCCCATACGATTTTTCTAAAGATATTTCGCTAAGAGTTAATGCAAAATCATTAAATATGTTCACTTGCACATATGCTTATTCTCTAGTTACTGTAGCTTTCTTAGATTTACTATATACCGCTACAGCATGTGGATATCAGATATGTGCTGAGGATATTTTGTGAGCTTTGTTATAGTTCTTAGCGAAGAGCGAACTAAAAAGCCGTAAGGCTGGCACGGAGGCCAGACTAGGCATCCAGGACATGGAGGTCCTTTGGGTGCCGTTAGGCTTTTTGTGAGATCAAGCTATAGAACTACCAAAGCGAACTCTCATATTTGAAGCACATATCTGATATCTACGCTATATGCTTCACATATGCTTATTCCCTTTGAAATGAAGCTTTCTTAGATTGACTATAAAGACTCAAAAGGAATACCCTAGGCAACGCAACCATACTCAGCTTTGAGAATAAGCTCTGATGCCAAAAAGTGATGAGGCCTTCTTAATCCCATTAACCACAGCCTGCTCCATTGCCTTTACAGCCAAAACTCCTATTTGATTCACATCCGCTTCTATTTCACCAGTAGTAAGGGAAAATATTGTATCTCCATCATACATGGTGTGGACAGGCCTAATGCTTCTGGCATAGCCGTTATGAGCCATGGAGGCAACCTTATTGGCCTCTGCTTTGCTTAGGCGAGCGTTTGTGATCACACAACCTATTGTAGTATTTCCTGAAAAAGGTCTGTCCTCTTTTTTTGTGCTTTCCATGATTAATAATTCTGTGTTTGCAAATCTCTTTTCTTCCGATATATAAGCACCTGCCAGAATCTCTCCACTATCTGGATCTACCACATCACCAAAGCAATTGACCGCTACAACAGCTCCTACATATAATGAATCATTTTTTATGCAAAAGCTGCCTAGTCCCCCCTTCATAGCCTTATCCATGCCTAATATTTTCCCTACAGTAGCACCTGTACCAGCACCAAAACTTCCTTCTGAAAATACTCCATTTTCTGCATTGATGCAGGTTCTATAACCCATTTCTTTATCAGGTCTGCATCTGTAATTTCCCACTACAAGATCAAAAAGAACAGCTGCAGAAACAATGGGCACTTTCGTAATTCCTACATCAAAGCCTATCCCCTTATTTTCAAGATATTCCATGACTCCAGCTGCTGCATCAAGACCAAAAGCGCTTCCTCCTGCCAGCATAATGCCATGAACTCTATCCATCATATTTATAGGGTTCAGCAAATCCGTTTCACGGGTTCCCGGGGCACCTCCCCTTACATCTACACCGGCAATACCGCCTTTTTCACACAAAACAACAGTACAGCCTGTCCCACCAGCCAGGTCTTCAGCGTTTCCGAGCTTTATACCAGGTATATCAGTAATATTAACATATTCTATCATCCTTATCACTTCCTGTGTTATCTTTTCTCCTTAAGAATGTCCCTTATTTCGGTAAGCAAAAGTTCTTCTTTAGTAGGCTCTGGCGGTGCAGCAGGCTTTTCCTCTTGTTTCTTCTTAAATCTATTGATAGCTCTGATAAATATAAATATTGAAAAAGCAATGATCAAAAAGTCAATAACACTTTGTATAAATGCTCCATATTTAATAGAAGCATCTTTAATAGTTATCTCCAAGTTTGAAAAATCAATCCCACCTAAGATAAGTCCCAAAATTGGCATAAGTACATCATTTACAAGTGAAGTAACAATTTTCCCAAAAGCACCTCCAATAATAACTCCTATTGCCAAGTCTAGTACATTTCCCCTTAATGCAAACTTTTTAAACTCCTGTAACATGATAGCCTCCTCCTTTGTTTTTTTATTCTCTCTACAACTTTATTATTATAACGAGGCTCAAAGATGGCCCCCGCCTCTTATAGGTGATGGGTACCTATTTTTTGTGACTAACTATTATTATGGTTATCATCATGAATCACCTGATCGATCACTATTACCAATGCCAGTATGAATGCATAGTCTTCTTCATCTGAAATATCTACCCCATATGTATCTCGGAAAGAAAACCATCTTTTTGACACTTGGGCTGCTATCCTGCCATCTTTTAATACATTAAAGTCCATACCCCAGAAGTTGCCTTCAATGGTGTAGTTTCCTATAAAGCTTTCGATGTTAAACTTAGGTTTGAAAAAAGTAAATTCTTTCTTTACCCTGGCTGCAGGCATACCATTATAATATATTGTATATTCCGGAAGAAACTTAAAGAGTTTTTGCTCAATGTACACAACTTCATTCCCCTGCATATCGTATATACGGAGCTTGTCACCAAATGAAAATACCTTCCCTCTTACCTGAAAATGAGGATTTCCCATTTCATCATTTATTGTAAAGCTGTCTCCAAAGGAAAAAAACTTTTGCTTTATTACAAAACGCATAATAATCACTCCTCATACTCATCATAGAAATCTAAATATGAATAGCTCTTTCCACCCTTCTGCCAGCCTAAAATTGCTTCCAGGTTTACATTTTGAGTTGCTCTCATTATGTTTATTTCTAAATTATCAATTTTTGTGCTAAGCTCTTTTATTAAATCCTTTATTTCATATCGCTTATTCCCGGTTCTTTCTGCAGCTACCATGCAAGCACAGTTAAGAGGCATGATTCCGCTGTTCTGGGTAAAGCGCTCTATATACTTTTCTTCTATATAATACATAGGTCTTATGAGTTCCAAGCCTTTAAAATTGGTGGAATGAAGCTTCGGCAGCATGGTTTTGAAGCTTCCAGTATAAAGGATATTCATCATGGTTGTTTCTATCATATCATTAAAATGATGGCCTAGTGCAAGCTTGTTACAACCTAACTCCTGAGCCCTTGAATACAAGGCTCCTCGACGCATCTTGGCACACATATAGCAAGGATAATCTTTGGCAATTTTATCTACTATTTTAAATATGCCTGAGTCAAAAATCTTTACAGGAATGTTCAAATATTCACAGTTCTGGATCATCAGTTCTCTTATTTGCTCATGATATCCTGGATCTGCCACGATAAATTCCAGATCTATTTTCATTTCCCCGTGCTTTTGAAGCTCTTGAAAAAGTTTAGCCATGAGCATGCTGTCCTTGCCCCCTGATATGGCAACGGCAATTTTATCCCCCTCTTCTACAAGCTTAAAATCCTTTATAGCTTTTATAAACTTTGACCAAAGATGTTTCCTGTATTTTTTTATTATGCTTCTCTCTATTTCATCCAAAGGCTTTAACTCTCCTGCGGGAAGCAGTGTTTTACAATTTCCGGATGATATGCTGTCCATGGTCTCACCTCATCTTAAGTAATTATAGCCACATTTATTGAGATATCATATCAAAAGTATATAATATCATTATATATAACTCTAATATTGATAGAATAGCATAAAGAAATTTTACTATCAAATATATGTTTGCTTATATGAAAGAATTTATTTGTAGAACAGAATTACTTAAATAAAAAAGAAAGGCTTCCTATTAAACATTTAAAAAATCTAGTAAGCCTTTCTTTAAGTTTATGGGGAAAGTATTCATCAGTGAGCTACTGAAAACCGTCCACGATGGCTCATTTACAGTTTTGCTACTCTGAAATTGCTTATTAATACAGGCCAGTTAGGAATTGACTCCAGATTCAGTGCCCAATAGCTGGCTCCTCTCAGCCCATACTCCTTGATGGTTTCATATTTTGCTTGATAGCTTCGAGCATCTTCAAACCATACTTCATGCTGCTGGCCTGATGCATCAGTATATCTGAAGAATGGTGATTGATAAGTTTCGTTGTATTGTATTGGAACTCCATATTGAAGTGCTCTACTTATTGCTTGCATGTAGGTGACTGTGGATGCAATGGTTCCTTGTACCCACGGTATTCTCCAATCTCTTCCATATAAAGGTATTCCCATCAGTATCTTATTCCTGGGAATTACAGTTACTGCATAATCCAGTACTCTTTTTACCTCATTTATAGGTGCTATCGCCCAGGGAGGTCCTCCGGCCCATCCCCATTCATAGGTCATCAGTACCACAAAATCAGCCAGCTGACCATGTACAGGATAATCATGAGCTTCGTATAGTAGACCTATTTGATCTGCTCTAACCTTTGGAGCCAAAGCTGTTGATATGGAGAAACCGTTAGCGTGCATTCTATCGGCTGCCCGCCTTAGAAATGCATTGTAGTTTTCTTTGTCTCTGGGATATACATATTCGAAATCAATGTTCAATCCCTCATAGCCCTTTTGTCTCATAGTATTGACTATATTGGTGAGTTGTCTTTCCTGAACTTCTACATTGGATAAAAATGCGTTTACCAAATCTGAACTAAATCTTCTTCCTTCAAAATTGGTAAGACACATAAGAGGAGTTACCCCTCTTGATCTGGCCATAGCAATTACGGATTCGTCATTTAAAGGTGTCAAACTGCCGTCTCTTGAAATACCGTAGCTGAACATACAAAAATATGTGAGGTATGGTCCTGTCCATCTTAATATTTCCTCACCTGTAGGACCTGTCTGAGTGAGATATCCGTTTACCTCT
The DNA here is from genome assembly GCF_041687175.1 of Lutispora sp. Lineage (NCBI taxonomy): Bacteria > Bacillati > Bacillota > Clostridia > Lutisporales > Lutisporaceae > Lutispora > Lutispora sp. The sequence continues at coordinate 25,603 of NZ_JAWLCK010000024.1, read as the reverse complement.
ATTACCGGTTTGGGAATTCTAAGCCTTTGGCCTACACTTATGACATCAGGGTTAGCTATATTGTTCTCTCTTACTAGGTCCTGAATGGTTACATTGTACATTCTGGCTATCATCCACAGGGTTTCACCGGGTCTGACAACATGCACATCGTCTGGGGTTGGTATTACAAGAGACTGTCCGACAATAAGCCTGTCTGGATTAGCTATTGCATTTGTTTGCACTATATCGTTTATGCTTACATTATAAGTTCTTGAAATTCTCCAGAGAGTATCACCGCTTTGTACAACATGAATCCTCATACATAACACCTCGTATTGATTTATTATTGAACAGAATTTCATTCAATGTTCAATATCAAGATATTATGCAGAGGCTTTTCCTATTCATGTTATTTTTGAATAATGCTATAGTGGCATTAATGCCCCTCATACGACTATCTCTATGGTTCATATTTTACAAATATATATCTATGCACCTTCGGAACCTATATAGGCTTCGATTACCTGAGGGTTTTTCTGTACTTCCTCAGGAGTGCCTCCGGCAATAAGATTTCCATAGTTTAATACATATACTTTATTACAAATACCCATGACCAGTTTTATATCATGTTCTATGAGTATAATTGTCAAATCAAATTTTTCTCTCACCCAGGCAATAAAGCCGGTTAGTTCCTTTGTCTCATTTGGGTTCATACCTGCTGCAGGTTCATCCAGTAAGAGAATACTGGGCTTAGATGCTAAGGCCCTTGCTATTTCAAGGCGCCTTTGTTCACCGTAAGGTAAATTCTTTGCAAGTTCATTTTTCTTCGAATCAAGGTTCAGAATTTTTAATAATTCTTCGGCTTCTTCTTTTACCTTTTTTTCTTCATTATAATAAGATGGTAGTCTTATAACTGATGAAAATAATCCGCACTTGGTACGGCTATGAAATCCCATTTTTACATTATCTAAAACAGTCATATCTCCAAAAAGCCTTATATTCTGAAAGGTTCTTGCTATTCCATGACTGGTTATCTTATATGGTTTTAGACCATTTAGCTTAATAGAAGTACCTTTGTCAAATAAAATTTCACCAGAGGTAGGTACATACATTCCTGTGAGAAGATTAAATAAGGTTGTTTTTCCAGCACCATTGGGACCAATAACTCCGACTATCTGTCCCTTTTCTATAGTCATATCAATATCTGAGACAGCCTTTAAACCACCAAATGTTATTGATACTTTATTCAGCTTAAGAATAGGCATTTAGGCCACCCTCTTTCTTAAAAACTTCAGTTTTATTTCCCCTTTACCCAGGAGACCTTGGGGTCTATATACCATTATCAGGAATAGTATAACCGCATATATGACCATTCTTAATTCGGGTATGCTCTGCAGGAACAATGATATAAGAGATAGTACAATTGCACCAACTACTGAACCGGCAATGCTTCCCATACCTCCAAAAACTACTATCACAAGAATATCAATAGATTTCATATATCCAAAAGAGTCCGGTTTTATGAAATAGAAATAATTTGCATATAGTGCCCCAGCTATGCCTGCAAAAAATGCTCCTATTACGAAGGCTAGAATCTTATATTTCGTTGTATTGATACCCATGGCCTCTGCCGCTGTTTCATCCTGGCTTATGGATATACAAGCTCTTCCTCCCCTGGAGTCTATAAAATTCTTAATAACAACAATTGAAAGCACCACCATGAAATATATCCAAGTCCAATTTGTATACTTAGGAATGTCCATGAAACCTCTTGCTCCACCAATATAATCTATATTTAGTGCTAATATCTTAACTATTTCTCCAAAACCTAAAGTAGCTATAGCCAGATAATCCCCCTTTAACCTAAGGGTAGGTATTCCAATGATAACTCCTGCCAAAGCTGCTGCTATTGCAGAAAATATTATAGCTACTATAAAGGGTTGGTTAAACTTTGCAGTCAATATCGCCGAAGTATAAGCTCCCACAGCCATAAAAGCTGCATGTCCAAGGGAAAATTGACCAGTAAATCCTGTAACCAGATTCAGCCCTACTGCAAGAATTATATTGATCCCTATCAAAATAATATTAAGCTCTATATAGGAGTCAATAATACCTTGTCTCAGCATAATCTCTCCAGCAGCATATATGAGTAGTATAAATAATACTGCAATTATATTTTTCTTGTTTAAAATTCTCACAAGGCATCCCTCCTATACTTTTTCTCTTACATTCTTACCAAAGAGTCCCTTTGGCTTTATTAGAAGCATAAATATCAATATTGCAAAGGCCACAGCATCCTTGTACAGAGAATAACCATAAGCGCTAACCATAGTTTCCGTAATGCCCAATAAGTATCCGCCAAACATGGCTCCCGGTATTATTCCTATTCCGCCTATTACTGCCGCTATAAAAGCCTTTATCCCCGGCATCATTCCCATAAGAGGATCAATAGAATTGTAGTATACCCCTACGAGAACTCCTGCTGCACCTGCAAGACATGAACCTATGGCAAAGGTAGTAGATATGGTATTGTCTACGCTTATTCCCATCAGCTGGGCAGCTTCGCTGTCCATAGATGTAGCCCTCATAGCCATGCCTATTTTTGTTTTGTGAATTACATACTGAAGAACCAGCATCATAACAACTGTTATAATGACTATATATATATCCTTATTGTTTACTATTAGATTTCCCAGAGTTATGTTTTTGCTGGATAAAACTTCAGGGAAGGTTCTGGTTTCCGGCTTTACAAAATACATCATTCCGTACTCCAGGAAAAGAGATACGCTTATTGCTGTAATGAGAGCTGCTATCCTAGTAGATTTCCTAATTGGCTTATATGCCACTTTTTCGACTATGACACCCAACACAGCAGTTGATATCATGGAAACTATCAGGGCAGGAATGAAACTCATGCCTAAAAAGGTAGTGCATGCAAATCCAATGTATGCACCAATCATATATATATCCCCATGGGCAAAATTTATTAGATTTATGATTCCATATACCATTGTATAACCTAATGCAATAAGAGCATAAATACTTCCCAAAGAAATACCATTTATTAATTGCTGTAATACTTGCTCCATTTTTCACCACTTCCTTTAAAAATCGAAGGCTGGGGAGACATTTCAAATATCCCCCCATGCATTCTTCATGTATATTATGGTTGTTGTTTCTTTAAGAAGGTTTGAACTCCGTCTTTCATCTCTATTATAGTTATTGCCTTCACTGGATTGTGATTTTCATCTACTGAAAGAGTACCTGTTATTCCTTGGAAATTCTTTGTTGCTTCTAAAGCATCCTTAATCTTTAAAGGTTCAGCTTCCCCTGCTCTCTCTATTGCATCTGCCAAGAAGTATGCTAAATCATATCCCAGTGCATTGAAGGCATCCGGATCCTTGCCGTATTTTGAATTAAAGGCTTCTTTAAACTTAACTACTTCTGGGCTATCATCCATAGATGAATAATGGTTTGTAAAGTAAACACCGTTTAGCGCTTCATTGCCTGCTAGTTCCGTAAGCTTCGGAGAGTCATATCCATCTCCTCCAAGTACGGGTACATTCAATCCTAATTCTCTTGCTTGCTTAACTATTAATCCAACCTCTTCATAATATCCTGGGAGATACAATACCTCTGGATTTGCACTCTTAATGTTTGTCAAGACTGCTCTGAAATCCTTTTCCTTTGCTTGATAAGCCTGCTCTGTAACTACAGTACCTCCCAGGCTCTCAAATCTCTCTTTAAAGCTTGCTGTCAAACCTTTACTGTAATCACTGGTATTGTCCATAAGTATTGCTGCATTTTTTACTTTCAAATCTTCGAAAGCAAAGTTCGCCATTATAAAACCTTGGAATGAGTCGCTAAAACAGGTTTTGAATATAAATTCCCTTACATTTCCATTGCTGTCTACAGTTACATCATCAGCAGTTGCTGAAGCAGATATCAGAGGCACCTTGTGCTGAGTTGCCACAGGTATGGCACCTTTTGTATTGCCAGATGTAGCGGGACCTAAGATTGCTACTACCTTATCCCTTGTAATAAGCTTTGTTGCTACATTGGCAGCTTCAGCATTGTCTGATTTATTGTCTGCCTTTACAAGCTCAACTTGCTTACCTAAAACTCCATCTTTGCTATTGATCTCTTCTACAGCCAATTCAATACCCTCTGTTAAGCCTTGCCCATAAGTTGCCACATTACCGGATAGTTCATAATTCAAGCCTACTTTTATCGCTCCTTTATCTGATTCGGTGGCATTTGCTGACGGAGCAGGCGCTGCTGCCTGCTGTGAGCTGCAACCTACAAATAAGCTTAATACTAATACCATTGCCAAAACTAAAGACAATTTTCTCATTAATTATTCCTCCTCTATTCGTAAATCATTGAGTAATTATTGCTAATATAAACACATCATTGTTATGAAAGCGCTGCATCCTCTGCATCTGAAAGGATTTGCCCAAGAATCCCATTATAGATTCTTCAGTCCCTTGGCACCTTCAGGATAACCTGAATTTCTATAATCATTTAACAATTTATAATCTCTGCAACACCTCTAATCAAATTATTATGTTTCTTATCAGATCTGAATTCCCCGGGGTAAAAAAATATATAAAAAAGTGTATAAAAAAACCTCTATATGTATGGATATACATATAGAGGCGTTGTAAACGCGGTACCACTCTATTTTATTGCGTATAGCAATAATCTCAACAGGTTCTATCAAACCCTGACAATGTAACGTTTGTCAATCCGTCATGACTTACTTTCTTTCAGCCATGCGACTCAGAAGTGATCATTATATATCCCATTAGTACTGCTTTGCACCAACCAGCAGCTCTCTGTAACTAAATCCTGAATATTTTTCTCTTCGTCATCATCTTTATATTCTGTATAAAAATTCTTAAATCGGAATTATGGTAACTAATTTATCATAAAAAATCGTTACTGTCAATAGTATTTTAAAAAATATTTTTGTTTTATTGAGCTTTAACTTCTGTCCATATCCTGTCGTATTTTACCAATGAGTCTGCCAAGTCCTCGAATACCTCGCTGTTTACCAAGTCCCCTTCCCCTGGATAGGCAGACTTATCAGAAGTAATATCCTCAGGAAGCATCTTCATTGCCTCAGTATGAGGCGTAGAATAACCTATATAATCTGCATTTCTATATGCAATTTCAGGTTCACAAAGGAAATTTATGAATAACTCAGCTTCTTTCTTATGCTGACTGGTCTTTGGAATAACTATGGAGTCAAACCATATGTTTGAACCTTCTTTTGGAATCACATACTCCAAATCGGGATTCTCTCTCTTCATGTAAACCGCATCTCCTGACCATACCACTGCCAAAGCTGCTTCCCCACCGATCATCTTGTCTTTTACTTCATCGCCTACATATGCTAACACCAAAGGTTTTTGTTTTATTAGAGCATCCTTGGCCTCATTTAACTCATTATCATTTTTGGTATTTAATGAATAACCAAGCATCTTTAGGGTTATTCCTATAGAATCTCTCAAACTGTCAAGCATCAATATCTGTTTGCTGTATTTGTCATCCCAAAGAACCTTCCAACTGTCCACAGGCTCTTTTACCATGGTTTTGTTATACAGTATACCTACCGTACCCCACATATAAGGTACTGAATATTCGTTGTTCGGGTCAAAGGCAAGGTTTTTGAACCTCTCACCGATATATTTATAATTGGGAACATTGTTCATGTCTATTTTATGGAGCATATCCTCATCTATCATTCTCTTTATTGTATAATCAGACGGAATCAATATATCATAATCACTGGCGCCAGCTTTTATCTTAGCATACATTTCTTCATTGGTAGCAAACTCGTCATATATCACATCGATATTATATTTTTCCTCAAATTCCTCTAAGATGGATTGATCTATATAGTCCCCCCAGTTGTAAACTTTAAGCTGGGTTCTTTTTTCTCCCCCGCAGCCTGACAAACTGAGAACCATTGAAATTGCAAGAGCAAGTGCTAGTAAAGCTTTTAATATTTTTTTCATACTGCATTCTCCTTTCTTCCATTATCCCTGGACATTCTATTATTTATTATCAGAAGCATTAAAATTACTCCTGCAAATAAAATGCTTAAAACAGCATTAATTTTAGGACTAACACCTTTTCTGGCCATTGAATAAATGGTTATTGCCAGATTTGAAACTCCGGGTCCCGTTGTGAAAAAGCTTATTACAAAATCATCTATAGACATGGTCATAGCTAACAAAAATCCAGTAAATATGCCCGGTGCAATCTGTGGCAAAATAACCTTTCTAAAGGCATAGCCTGGCGTAGCACCTAAATCCAATGCAGCATCATAGAGATGATTATCCAATTGCTTAAGCTTAGGCATCACCGATAGTATAACATATGGCAGGTTAAATGTAATATGCGCTAAAAGCATAGAAAAAAATCCTCTAGGAAACTTTACCAGTATAAATAGCAGCATCAAAGATATTCCTGTCACTATATCCGGGTTCAATACCGGCAAGTAGGTCAAATTTGTCATTATTGTTCTGGGTAGCTTTTTCATATAGTGAATTCCTATAGCTGCTATAGTTCCTAATATTGTTGCAATTACTGAGGCCGCCAAAGCAATGGTTACTGTGTAGTATAAGGATGTCATAATCTGCTGGTCCTTAAACATTTCCACATACCATTTAAAGGTAAAACCTGTCCAATGAGCTCTTGATTTTGATTCGTTAAAGGAAAATACTATTAATACTATTATAGGGGCATACAAGAATAAAAATATCAAAAAAGTGTATATTCTCTTTAATGCTGTTTTCACCATAAGCCGCCCCCCTCATTTTCTTTTTCATATCGCATGGCCACACCCATGCTGACCATAATCATTAGCATCAGCACAACGGATAGGGCAGAGCCGAAGCCCCAATCCATGGTGGTTAAAAACTGTTGTTCTATCAGGTTCCCAATAAGGGTAAAATGAGCCCCACCTAAAAGCCTTGATATTACAAATGTGGTGAGGGCAGGCATGAATACCATTATTATTCCTGAAGAAACACCAGGGAGGCTCAAGGGAAATATCACTCTCCTAAAGACTATTATAGGAGTCGCCCCTAAGTCCTCTGCTGCCTCTAATACAGCCTTATCAATTTTTACCAATACAGAGTATATGGGCAGCACCATAAAAGGCAAAAAATTATACACCATACCTAAAATAACTGTGTTTTCAGTATATAACAAAGAAGGCAGCTCTACCCCAAAAAACTCCATAATTGTTGCTATAAGCCCATTTTTTTCTAATAGAGTCATCCAGGCATAGGTTCTGGCAAGGAAATTCATCCACATGGGAATGACGAATAAAACTACCAGAAGGCTTTTTTTGCTTAGATTCTTGCTAGCCAATATCATAGCCATTGGATACCCTAATATAAGACAAATTGCGGTACTTATAGCTGCAATCTTTATTGAACGAAAGAACACAGCCAAGTAAATAGGTTCAAATACTCTTCTAAAATGCTCAAGAGTAAAATGTATCCCTTCAGCATCAATGGAAAAAACACTATAAAAAAGGATTAATGCCAAAGGTACTATTATAAAAATCAATATCCATAATGCATAAGGATATGCCATCAGGTGCTTTTTCATTCTTCAGTCACCTTCTTCATTATATGAATATCATAGGGTGTTATTTTCATCCCTACCTTGGTATTGACCGGTTCCATCATGGTGCTGTGCACCATCCAGCGCAATCCTCTACCATATATAATCATTTCATAATGTACTCCCTTGAAGATAACTGATTCTACCACACCTTCAATCATACCTTCTTCAGCAGGTACCAGTTTTATGTCTTCTGGTCTAATGACTACATCAACATTTTCATTAGGCTCAAAACCTTTGTCTACACACTCGAATCCGCTTCCTGCAAATTCCACATAATAGTCTTTAACCATTACTCCGTCAATAATATTGCTTTCGCCAATGAAGTCTGCTACAAAAGCATTTACAGGTTCATTATATATATCCTGAGGAGTCCCTATCTGTTGAATCCTTCCATCTTTCATAACAACTATGGTATCTGACATGGTTAATGCTTCTTCCTGGTCATGGGTTACATAAATAAATGTTATACCTAGACTCTGCTGTATCTTCTTCAGCTCTAACTGCATGTCCTTTCTTAGCTTCAAATCAAGAGCCCCTAGAGGTTCATCCAATAGTAGAACCTGAGGCTCATTTACCAAAGCTCTTGCAATAGCTATTCTCTGCTGCTGGCCTCCGCTTAGAGAATTTATCTCTCTTTTTTCGTAGCCGCTTAGATTCACCAGTCTAAGAACTTCTTTTACCTTTCTATCTATGTCTTTTTTATCCATATTCTTGATCTTCAATCCAAAGGCGATATTCTCATACACATTCATGTGGGTAAATAAAGCATATCTTTGAAATACCGTATTCAGGTTTCTTTTGTAGGGAGGAAGATTGTTAATCTTTTTTCCTTCAAAAATAACATCACCTGTATCCGCTATTTCAAAGCCCCCGATTATCCTTAGTGTAGTTGTCTTACCACAACCGCTTGGACCCAATAGAGTCACAAATTCATTTCTTCCTATACTAAGATTTATATCCTGTAACACCTGCTGATCGTCAAAGCTTTTTGATACATTGACCAATCTGATAATTTCCTCATGCAATTTATCTTCCTCCATTATTATCAAATTAGAATTATTATAACAATGTATTTTTATCACATTGCTAATGTAAAGTCAATATAAATAATTTAATGATTTATATATGCGTGAACAGCAGGAATATCAATGTTTTAGTATATGAAAAAACCTCCCTTTTGGGAGGCCTTGACTAGGCATTGTGACGTTCTCTGAAAAGCAAGCTTATGGACCACAATCCAGCTAAACCCACCACTGTATATATAATACGGCTAAGCACTTCTTCCTGTCCGCCAAACAGTGCTGCTACAAGGTCAAATTGAAATAAGCCTACCAAGAGCCAATTTAGAGCTCCTATTATTACTAATACCAATGAAAGTCTATCCAATCAATTCACCTTCTTTCCGACTGTCCTATTTAGTATTTTTAATCAACATAGATGTATCTATTCAAATATTTGTCATTAGTCCACAGTATAAAACCATGTTATAATATTATGTAAACATGGAGGTGGATTATGAATATAAAAGCCGCAAAATTGTTTAAGGGCATTTTAGCCTTTGCAGCTACTTTGCTCATATTATATGGAGTACGAATCCTTTGGCAAAATTATTCAATAACCATGCCTTTGAACAAGGAACTTATGAGCATAAATGGAGTTCAAAGTGTAGTTGTGGATAAACCTACTAAAGTCCATGAACCCATTAACATTGCCATATCCTTAAGTAGTGTTTCCAACTTTCCAAAAACCTATACAAAAATTAACGAAAAAGTAGTACAGGCTTTGAAGGGTAAAGCTTATGAAATAGATATAAATGGAAACGAAACTGAAGAATTGGAAAATCTTTATTCTGATATAAGTCTATATGTAGAAAAATCATTAATAGACGGAAGCTTCCCAAGCCTTGTGGAAAAAAGCCAGGAACTAGCAGAGACAGTTGATTCTGTTGCCAACATATCTATTGATGATAAGTATATTTATATTCATATAGCCAAGGGAGATAATGCCTTGTACAAGCTTGTATCCAGACAATCAGAGGGCAGGTGATGAATGATAATGAAGCATAAAGAGATTATAATAGGATTAGCAGCAGGAATAGCTGTTTTTTTAGCTATGATTGGAATTGATATATTGCCCCTCATATTCTTTATTGGTTTTGCAACTGCATTATATTTTATTACCGGCGGACAGCTTATTAAAGTAAAGAATATTTCTGTCAAAGAAGGCAAGAAGGAAAGCCTTATTTCTTTTGATGATATTGGTGGACAGGAAGTAGCCAAGAATGAGCTTTGCGAGGCTCTCGAATTCATTAAAAACAATGACAAGATAAAATCCATGGGTATAAGACCTCTGAAGGGTATATTGCTAAACGGACCTCCTGGCACAGGAAAGACATTGCTGGCAAAGGCAGCAGCCCAGCATACCAATTCTGTATTCCTATCTGCCAGTGGTTCTGAGTTCGTAGAAATGTATGTAGGTGTAGGAGCCAAAAGAGTAAGGCAATTGTTTGATCAAGCAAAGCAGGCTGCTAGAAAATTAAACAAGCATAGCGCAGTTATCTTTATTGATGAAATTGAAGTTTTGGGAGGAAAAAGAGGGCAAAATCATAGCCATCAGGAACATGATCAGACCCTCAACGAGCTTCTGGTCCAAATGGACGGAATATCATCCGATGATGATGTAAAGGTTCTTATAATAGGTGCTACCAACCGTTCAGACATGTTGGATTCAGCCCTTTTACGTCCAGGCCGCTTTGATCGTATAGTAAAAGTGGATTTGCCGGATAAAAAAGGAAGAGCTCACATATTGAAGCTTCATACTAGAAATAAACCTTTGTCTCCAGATGTTGATATAGAATCTATAGCAAAGGATACATTTGGTTTTTCCGGTGCCCAGCTAGAAAGCGTTGCCAATGAAGCAGCCATCTTAGCCATGCGTGAAAATTCACAGCTTATAACTTCTGTTCATTTCAAAAATGCCATCGAAAAGGTGATGATGGGAGAGAAGTTGGATAGGCTCCCCTGCGCTGATGAGAAGAAAAGAATAGCAGTGCATGAATCAGGACATGCTTTAGTAGGTGAACTATTGTTTCCTAATTCAGTAGCCAGTGTGAATGTGGCATCCAGAAGTAACGCGCTAGGTTATGTACGCAATACTCAAGAGGATGACATGTTTCTATATACCTATGACTATTTGAAAGGAAGAATAGCAGTATCGCTGGCAGGAGCCATAGCGGAAGAAGTTCTTATCGGGTCCAGAAGCACAGGTGCTTCCAGTGATTTTCAGCATGCTTCTGATCTTGCTCGCCATATAATTTATGGTGGCATGTCTGAATTAGGTATAATATCCACTGAGGATTTGCCAAAGGATAAACTCCATGAAACCATATCTTCTATCCTGAGGGATATAGAAAAAAGTACACTAGAATTACTAAATAAAAATATTGAAATTTTGCAAAGAATAACAGAAGAATTATTGGATAAGGAAACCCTATCAGGTGATGAATTGAGAGCTTTAATCAGTAAAAAAGCTGCTTAGAATCAATATCTAAGCAGCTTTTTTCTTTCTATGGTTCTTCCCAGGCAAGGGATTTTGATACAGCTTTTTTCCATCCAGAGTACTTTTCTTCTCTTTCCCGGCTTTCCATCTTTGGAGCAAACAGCTTATCCAAGGACCAATCTTTGCTTAACTCTTCTTTGCTCTTCCATACTCCTTCACCTAAGCCGGCAAGGTAGGCAGCACCCAGTGCAGTGGTCTCTGTAATGATAGGCCTCTTTATGTTTATATTAAGCATATCTGCTTGGAATTGCATTAGAAAATCATTGGCGCTTGCTCCACCATCAACCTTAAGCTCCTTAAGATCTATGCCCGAATCTAGTTTCATTACTTCCAGTATATCCATGCTCTGATAGGCTATGGATTCCAAGGCCGCTCTTATCAAATGTTCTCTTTTTGTACCTCTCGTAATACCCAAGACAGCACCTCTGGCATACATATCCCAATAGGGTGCTCCCAGACCTGTAAAAGCAGGCACAAGGTATACTCCATTGGTATCTTTAACCTTCTCAGCCTCGATGCGTGATTCTGCAGAGGCCTTAATCAATCCCATCTCATCTCTTATCCATTGGATTGTGGATCCTGCATTAAACACACTGCCTTCCAAGGCATATTTTACTTCATCCCCTATAACCCAGGCTATGGTTGTAATAAGATTGTTTTTCGAGCTGACCGGCTTATCACCTATATTCATCAGTATAAAACAGCCTGTGCCATATGTATTTTTGGCACAACCCACATCAAAACAGGCCTGACCGAACAATGAAGCCTGCTGGTCACCGGCTACACCGCTTATAGGTATTTTTCCTCCCACAACACTTTCATCTGTATAAGCTATCCTCCCAGATGAAGACACAACCGAAGGCATCATTGATATGGGTATATTCATATACTCGAGAAGTTCTTCGTCCCATTTCAGACTTTTTATATTAAACAGCATTGTTCTGGAAGCATTGGTATAATCAGTGACATGAACCTTCCCTCCCGTAAGCTTCCATATAAGCCAACTGTCAATGGTGCCTGCCATAAGTTCATTCCTTTGAGCTTTTTCTTTGGCTCCTCCCACATTATCCAGTATCCACTGAATCTTAGTACCAGAAAAATAGGCATCAACGACAAGCCCTGTCTTCTCCTTTATAATGTCTTCTAATCTCTCTTTCTTCAGCCTTTCACATATATCCGCAGTTCTCCTGCACTGCCATACAATAGCGTTATATATGGGCTTTCCAGTATTTCTATCCCATACCACCACCGTCTCTCTTTGATTTGCAATTCCTATGGAAGCAATATCATCATAAGAGATTCCAGCTTCTTCTATGACGGCTTTCATAACCTCCAGCTGGCCTTCCCAAATCTCTTCAGGATTATGTTCCACATAGCCAGGTTTAGGATAAATCTGGGCAAAAGGCTTATTTTTCATCCCGATTATGCATTTTTTCTTAATATCAAAAAGTATTGCTCTGGAGCTGGTGGTACCCTGATCTAATGATATAATATAATCTTTATCCATAAGCCTACTTCACTGCCAACTCTCTGACAGCCTCCAAAGTCCTGTCAATCTCTTCCAGAGTGTTATATGGTGCCAAACCTACACGAACTAATCCACCACTTTCTCTTAGACCTAAAACTCTCACAAGCTTGGAGGCAAAGAAATCTCCGTCCCATACGAATATGCCTTTTTCGCCAAGATATTCAGCAACCTCTTTTGGAGATTTATTTTTCAATGTGAATGATACTGTAGATGTTCTAGGATATCCTTTTGGAGGTCCATAAATCTTTACTCCAGGTATCTTATTCAACTCATCAATGAAATATTCTGTTATAGGTTGCTCATAAGCCTCTAAAGTCATCATTCCCGCAACCACATTTTTTCTTCTGCCGGATAAATGAGCCAGTTCTTTATCAAACTCACTGCCATATTCTTCTCCTATGGAAGCAATAAACTCTACTGCTTCTGCAGCGCCTGCTATGCCTTCGTGGTTCAGAGTGCCTGTCTCAAATTTATATGGTGCAAAATCTTCCTGTTCTTTAACTCTTAAAGTTCTGAGTTCTTCCAGTTTCTCCTTCTTAGAATATAGAACTCCAACATGGGGACCAAAGAATTTATATGCGGAACAGAATAGGAAATCAGCATCCAAGTTCTTTACATCTATAGGTCCATGGAGTGCATAGTGAACCGCATCAACTATTGCTATTGCCCCTACCTCATGAGCCATAGCCACCATTTTTTTCACATCGCTTATGGTTCCAACACCATTGGAAGCATAGTTAAAGGCAGCAACCTTTGTTTTTTTGTTCAACTTGCTCTTATAATCTTCCATATCAATAATACAGTTTTCTATGTCAACTTTTACATTATGTACTATGATACCTCTTTCCTCCAATATTTCCCATGGTCCTCTATTGCATTCATGATCCATGTCAGTTATTACAACTTCATCTCCTGGTTTAAGATCTCTTGCTATAGCACCTGCAAGATTGAAGTTTATTGTTGTGGAATTTGCTCCAAATGAAACTTCTTCCCAAGAGCAGCCAAAAAAGTCTGCAAAGGCTTTTCTTGTTTCCAATAGCATATTATCAGTCTCTATACTGGTTGCAAATGCTCCATGAATATTACAATTATGCCATGTAAGATAATCAACCACTTTATCAATAACCCTCTGAGGTACCTGTGTTCCTCCCGGACCATCCAAATATGCTGCAGGATATCCGTTAATCTTTCTCTCCATAGCAGGAAACTGCTTTCTAATAGCCTCAACATCGTACTTCATAAAGCTACCTCCTATATAATTTTTTGAATGTTCAATATAATTATATCGTTTAACTGATACAAAATCCATAGCACAAGCCATATTAAGGTCTATGAACCTTCCAAATATGGTGCACATAAACTGATAGTATATGATTAATGCGTGGGAGGTGTTTATAGTTTTGAAAAGGCAAAACAAATATAACCGAACTCAGGCTGTAGAATATGCAAGAACCTATGCTCTATCCCCTAACCCCAGCTTCAAATATTTTAATGTCTACGAAACCCTTGGAGGAGACTGTACAAACTTTATTTCTCAATGCCTTCTTGCCGGCGGAGCACCGATGACATATACAGGCGAACATGCCTGGTGGTACAACAAATCCGGCACCAGTGATACTGCAGATGATAGATGGTCTGTATCCTGGGCTGTGGCTCACTCCCTTTATTGGACCCTAAAAGTTAATAATGAAGCCAATACAAATGGAGTGAAAGGTCAGGAAGTTAGCAATGTATCAACCCTTGAACTAGGTGATCTGATATTTTATGAAAACCAGGGAGGAATTATTTTCCACTCAACCATTGTGACAGGCTTTTCACCAATTGCAACACTGGTATCCCAGCACACCTATGAAGCGCGGGATATACCCTATCTAAAGCCCTGGCTGAATCCTAGATACCATTACATGAAAATAAGGATTTGATAATATGAATACTAATCAACTCCTATTGAGATAATAATAAAGGCTTCTATTGTATATTCAACGATGATTAAAGCCTTTATTTAAACCCACGACGAAAAGTTAACATAAATGTAGTCTATACTTTCATATGAGTTATATTGGAAATTAGTCTCATGAAAAGAGGTAAAGCGCTAATGAGTAGTAAAATAACATGCCCTATATGCGGAAACGATGAGTTTGTAGCAAGATTTCAAGCTTCTTACATCTATTCTTATAGAATTGATAATGATGCCCCAGGAAGTGAAAATGAAGATGAATTTCTGCCTTTTCTATTCGACAATAGAGAACAGGTGGATTCTAAGGAATATTTAGAGTGTGAAAAATGTAAAACCAAATTCCCCTGTGATTTCAACGAAGGCACAAAAGGGGTTTCTATGACCATTCTTCAAAAGGCAATTCGCTCCGACCATACGGTAGATCCAGAATTCTTGGGATAGATGAAATGCCTATAAGGCTTAATTCCTCATAGGCATTTATCATTTAATCATTTACTGCTATTCTTTTGTTTCTCATATAGTGGGCAGTGGGAGGAGCAGCTCCCGCATTCGCATTCACCTTTAGTCCTTTTCTTAGTGCTCCTGTAGAAAATATAAGCTGCTAATACAACTATACCTACAGTAATTATTATTTCCATATATATCCCCTCCCTTAACCAAATATAAGGCTGCCTACATTATATACAATAAAGGATGCAATCCAAGCTAATAACAGCTGATACAATACTGAAAATGCCATCATCTTATTGCCGAACTCCTTACGCATGACAGCTATTACTGATATGCAGGGTGTATACAATAATATGAATACAAGGTAGCTATAAGCTGCTATGGGTGTAAAATGCTGAAGCAGCAAATTGTGCAAATCTACACCATATATGACGCCCATGGTACTTACAACCACTTCCTTTGCCATAAGCCCTGTCAATAATGCTACTGAACTTTGCCATGTGCCGTAGCCCATAGGTTTAAATACTGGTGCTATTATACCGCCTATATAAGCTAAAAAGCTGCTTTCCATATCCGTCATACCGTTAAAGTTAAAATTAGATAAAAACCATATGATTACAGACATAGAGAATATTATAGTCCCCGCCTTTTTCAAAAATCCTTTTCCTTTTTCCCATGTATTCATCATGAGGTTTTTAATTTCCGGCATCTTGTACTCCGGGAGTTCTATAATAAAAGGTTCCTCATCCTTTTTAAATATTGTATTCTTAAAAAGTATACCGATTAAAATTGCTATAGCAACACCTAATAAGTACAGTGAAAAGGTGATGGATGATTCATTGCCTGGGAAAAATATGCTTGCGAAGAGGGCATAAACTGGTAATCTTGCATTACAAGACATGAGGGGAACCAATAAAGCTGTTAGCTTTCTGTCCTTTTCACTTTCCAAAGTTCTTGCAGACATAATACCCGGCACTGAACATCCAAATCCAATTATAAAGGGTATAAAGGCTTTACCTGATAAACCTATCTTTCTCATGATTCTATCCATTATGAAAGCTGCTCTAGCCATATATCCGCTATCCTCAAGGAAGGATATTCCCAAAAACAAGGTCATTACTATTGGAAGGAACACGATGACTGCACCTACTCCTCCAACTATGCCGTCTATTATCAAAGAAGCGAACCAGTGACTGCTGTTTTGCAGTAGAGTCTCCAGTATAGACACTATGCCTCCTAAGACATACTCATCCATAGCATCTGATAGGGGTTGACCAACCCAAGTAAATGTAAACTTGAAAATTATATATAATATAAAAAGGAACAAAGGGTAAGCCAAAAACTTATTCAAAACAATCGAGTCAATCCTCTCTCCTATAGTGATGCCTTCATCTTTTTCTTTCACTAAGGCTTCAGCAAGAACTTCCTCAATAAATTTATAATTCTCCTTCTCATCATCCGTGTAATGATAATGATTCTCATTTAGTGGGCTAAAAAAATTACCGCCTTTTAGCAGTTTTTTCACTTCTTCTATCCCTATGCCTTTAGATGCTGATATGGGAATAACAATAACACCCAGCTTACTTGCTAGTTTTTCATAATCGATTCTTATTCCCTTCGATTTAGCTACATCTATCATGTTAAGAACCAAAATAATAGGCTTATTGAATTGTTTCAATTGTAGTGTTAAGTACAAATTTCTGTTCAAAGATGAAGCATCAACAATATTTACGATTACATCTACTCCACCCTTTTCCAAGAACTCCTTGGAAATCTTTTCTTCATTTGAATAGGTATCCAATGCGTATATACCAGGTAAATCAACTATTTTTATTTTATCTTCAATGAATCCTTCTTTTTTCTCCACAGTAACTCCAGGCCAGTTGCCTACATATTGGTTGGAGCCGGTAAGATAGTTGAAAAGAGTTGTTTTGCCAACATTAGGATTACCCAATAAAGCTGCTGTTAACATCCTATGCCTCCTTTAAAAGTATGTTTTTTGCATCATTCTTCCTAATTGCAAGGTCAAATCCTCGAAAATTGATCACTATAGGATCTCCTAAAGGAGCACAAAGTTTCACTTTTACTGGAGTGCCTTCGATACATCCTAAAGCCAAAAGCCTTTTAGCCAATTTAGGATCCCCTTTTATACAATGAATATATCCATATTGTCCTGGTTTCAAATCACATAAGCTCATAATCTCGTCCTCCTAATGATAATCATTCTCAGTCGGTATACTATAATAGTATTCTAATTGAGATTGATTGTCAATACTATTTAGCTAAAAATAAGTACTGTATTTTATAAAATACAGTACTTAAATCATTCTATATTACATAGTTTATGAAAATCTTAGCTTAGCTAAAATGCAGGGAATAATACTCTTGCAAAATATATAACAAAAGCTAGACTAACAGCACTTAAGAGAGTAGATATCATAACAGTTTGAGAAGCGAAATCCGGAAAATTATCATATTCTACAGCAATAAGAGCTGTGTTTACTGCCGTAGGCACTGATGAGGATATCATTGCAACTTGAGCAATTATACCTTTCAATTGGAATAAATAGACTAAAGTTATAGCCAATATTGGTCCAATCACTAACCTTATCAAACACGATAGATATACATCTTTGTTAGTTAATCTGAAACGGGTTTTGGCTAGTTGCACTCCTAATGCAATTAAGTTTACTGCTACTAAAGCGTTGGCTGCATAATTCAATGAAGGCCATAGAGGAAACCTGGTTAAATCATAATTTGAGAACTTAAATATAAAAGCTAGAGTTATTGAGTATATAATAGGCATTCTAAAAACTTTTGCCACTGAATCCTTCCAGTGGTTTTTAGCTCTAGCTGCATTTATGAATCCAATTGTATGAACAGATAAATTTTGAAACATCAAAATCATAAGCTGAGCTGCAATAGCTGTATTGAGATATGGTGTTTCACCATTAATTACAAAGGGCTCACTGCTAAACACCAGGGTTATCAATGGGATTCCTATGTTAGCAGAATTGTAAAACATTATGGAATTGGCAAAGGCGTTTTTCATCCCTACACTATAGCCCCTAATCTTCGATACTAAAGTCGCAAAAAGCATATTAATCACAAGGATTATTGCAGCTATTAGTGTAATCTTTAGCATTTCCATGTGAATCTCTGCATTATAGATATAAACAAAAATAAAACTAGGCGTAAAAATATAGAATATCAGCTTTGATAAAGTGTTTACGTTTAAGTCATACTTCTTGCTAATAAGAAAACCCAATGCTACCAGAGCAAATATTGGAATAATATTGTTTTTTAATATAAATAAAAATACATTCATTTAAGTCTTCCTTTTTTTAGTAAATATTATCGTCGTAACAATTAATCCTTCATAACTTTATTAAAAAAATCCTTGTATTTCATATCGCTTTTCAATATATGGCCTGATATCCAGTCAGAAATAAAAGTGACCAATTCAACAACAGCTTCACCCTGTTTTTCATCTAAATCCTGATCCTCAAATTTCTGGATCTTTTTTGTCAGGAAAAGATGTTCAATCTTATGAAAGTCGGTTTCTTCGTAACCATACTTCTCCATTAACTTTTCCTCATATTGAAAGTGATAGAGGGTATAATCCTTCAACTGATTCAAAATGATCATTATCTCATCGAAATGATCATAATCATCCTTTGCAAGCACAAGATCGGCTATTTGTCCTCCTATCCTGAAAAGTTCTCTATGCTGTTTATCTATTTCTGGCACGTTTACACTATATATATCTTTCCATTCAAACATATCTACACCTCCTCGATACCAACAATATTCCAATTGATTATTATCATCATTCTACATCAAATACTAAAAAATGACAACATATGAAATATAAAGTTTCTAGCTTTCTCTTTTACATATTCTTATTGTAATTGAAAATACTATATTTAGAATATTAAAGGAGCGCAGAGAAAAATATGAATGAATATAGAGATAGAAATAAAAGTATAGACTCAAACAAACCGATATGGTTCATAAAAACTAAACATTCCATTTACTACATTCTAGGACTTATTGAAGTTCTACTCTTGTTTCGATTTTTGTTTAAGCTTTTAGGTGCCAATCCGAACAATGGATTTGTATCTTTTCTATATTCCATGGCTGGTATATTCATAGCCCCCTTTACTGGAATATTCTATTCCTTCGTATCCCAGGGTCTCGCTGCAAAATCTGTCTTAGAGCCTTCCACATTGATTGCTATGATAGTCTATGCTGTCATAGCCTGGGGCATAGTTGGCCTCATTAGAATAAAAGCAGAAAAGGATGGTAGTTAGAATAGCTGAGAATATGTTATAACCTGAAACTTATCCTTACATTGATTTGTGAGCTAAGGTTTTGCTAAAGTGTGTAATAAATATAACAACTCTTTTTTCCTATAACAACATGTTTACACTAGATAAGATTTCTCCGGAACTTCCTTTTATTATCAAGTCAAACTGATTATGCTTACTATCCACATCCATATTGATATATACTTTTTTACCTTTGCACAGCTCAGGCAACTGGTTCACTGGATACACCTGAAGACTTGTTCCTATGACTATCACCAAGTCTGCTTTGCTTATGGCTTTTATAGTATTATTGAATGCATCATGAGGTAATGATTCTCCAAATAGCACTACATTTGGTCTGAGTCTGCCTCCACATTTTCGGCAGGGTTTTTTTCCCACGAATTCTTCCAGTTCTGCTCCAGCAGCACATTCCTCACATCTAATAGTTCTTATATTTCCGTGGAGCTCATACACATTATCGCTGCCCGCTTCCTGGTGGAATCTATCAACATTCTGAGTAGCAATTGAATCTACTAAACCTCGTTTTTCCCAGTGGGCTAATATTATATGTCCTTTATTTGGTTTACAGTTTTTTAGTCCATTGATTCGCATGATATAGAAATCTCTGAACAACTCATATTGATTATCCAGTGCAAATTTTGAAGCTACTTCTCTTGGATCTATGTTCCTCCACCAACCCTTTGAGGATCGAAAGTCTGGAATTCCGCTTTCTGTAGACATTCCTGCTCCAGTCAAAACCACAGTGTATTTTGATTCCTTTATCCACGAAGCTAATTGATTTAAATCTCCGTTATCCATAAAAAGATGTCTTCCTTTCACTCAATTATAATTAGGCTCTAAAATGGTTCTGTTGGTATTCTTATTATAGCATATATAATAAAGGATTTATCTACGCAAAGCTTTTGAGTTTGTTTACCCTTGAATCACTGCAAGGTTACCCATAAACAAGAAAACAGTGAGAGCTAAAGCATTAATAAAAGACTCTCACTGTTTTTTATTAATTTGAACGAGAAATTGTTTAGCTGAGGCTAATTACAGCCTTGGCATGTGTATTACATTTCCGTGTACTGCATGTGCTGCTTCGTGTATTGATTCACTGACTGTAGGATGTGCATAAATTGTTGAAATTATTTCATCGAGTGTTGCCTCTAATCTTATAGCCATTGCTCCTACAGCAATAAGCTCAGTTGCATTGGGTCCCGCTATATGAAGTCCAATAATCTCATCTGTATCTTCATCGATGACAAACTTAACTAATCCATTTACTTCTCCCTTGATTACTGACTTTCCATTTGCATAAAGAGGGAATTTGCCTACTTTGATGTTGTAGCCTTGTTTTAATGCCTGCTTTTCATTCAAGCCAACTGAAGCAATTTCAGGTTTCGTATATACACAGTAGGAAATAGTCTTAAAATCAATAGGTGTATACTTGCCCATCATGTTTTCTGCTGCAATAATTCCTTCAGCTGATGCAACATGTGCTAATAATACGCCTCCCGTACAGTCCCCTATGGCATATATGTTATCAACATTAGTTTTCATTGATTTATCGACTAATATGGAACCTTTATCTGCCTCTACACCTAAATTTTCTAATCCAATTTGGCTGATATTCGGCTTTCTCCCTGTAGATATCAAAACCTTTTCAGCAACTATATTCTTAGTACCCGACGATGTGGATACAGTAACCTTCAGCTTGTTTTCATGTCTCTCTATTTTTTCTACCTTTCCATTGGTATAAATATCTATGCCGGACTCAAAAAACTGATTCTTCAAGCACTCCACAATTTCTTCATCCATGTTGGCAATCAAATTAGGCAGCATTTCCACTATGGTAACCTTTGACCCTGCACTAGAATATATACTTGCAAATTCACAGCCTATTACCCCTCCGCCTATAATACAAATACTTTCCGGTACATTTTCCAGGGATAAGGCCTCTGTACTTGTTAATACTCCTTCCAAATCTGCTCCTGGGATTGGCACCCTTATGGTTTCAGATCCGGTAGCAATAACCGCCTTATCAAAACCTACAATTATCCTTTGTTTGCCCTTTGTAATTACCTCCAATTCATTATTTGTTATGAATCTTCCCTTTCCCATTATTACATTGATTTGATTTGTCTCCAATATTGTTTTTACCCCATCTACCAGTTGAGAAACAATCATGTCTTTTCTATACTGCACAGCACTCCATTCCAGTGCCAGATCATTCATTTTCAGACCTAAATCCGCAGATTGTTTTCTCAGCATGTCATATATTTCTGTAGTATGGAGAAGCACCTTTGTTGGAATACAGCCAGAATTCAGACATGTTCCTCCCAGATGCTGCTGTTCTACCAGTGTTACTTCGGCTCCCAATTGAGCAGCTCTAATAGCGCATACATATCCGCCTGGTCCTCCCCCTAATACAACAACTTTCATATTTTCATCCTCCTATAACAGCAGCAATGCAGGATTCTCTATATATTCCTTAAATTTTGCCATAAATTTAGCAGCAACTGCTCCGTCCACAAGCCTATGATCTGCTGTAAGCGATAGGTTCATTAGAGGTTTAATGACAATGTTCCCGTTAATTGCAACTGGAGTATCCACAATGGCATTTACACCAAGTATGGCTGATTCCGGTTGATTGATTATAGGAGTAAATGATTCTATTCCATACATGCCTATATTTGTTATGGTAAAAGTACCACCACTTATTTCTTCAGCCAAAAGCTGATTATTTTTTGCTCTATATGAAAGATCCTTTATCTCATCTGAAATCTCCTTTAAGCCTTTAATATGGCTATGTTTAATTACCGGTACAATCAAACCGTCCTCAAGAGCAACTGCAGCACCCATGTTGACATAGTTTCTAAGTATCATTTCTTCACCATCTATAGTTCCATTAAGAAGTGGGAAATCCAATAAGACTCTTGATACAATTGCAACCAGCATATCCGTATATGTTATATTTGCTTTCGGCTTCAGTTGTTCTTTAAGTTCTTTCATTCTGGTTGTGTCTACTCTTATGTCATAATTGACTACTGGTGCTGTACTCCAACTATGAGACATTCTTTCTGAAATTATCTTTCTCATGGTACTCATAGGAACTCTTTCATCCTTAGGTTCTGCCATGTAGTCCAGCTTTCTGTCTCTGTAATATTTATATACATCCTCTTTTCTGATTCTATCCTCTTTTTCTATCATGGAGATATCAATATCCAGCTTTTCTGCTGCTTTAATAGCTGCCGGTGTTGCTTTAATCTTTTCCTTTCTTTCAATATGTTTCTGAACATCCTCCAGTACTATTCTTCCATTTGGACCTGTACCTTTAATTTCTGAAGGATCTATACCATGCTCCACAGCTAATTTTTTAGCCACAGGAGAAATGTTTATTCTTTCTCCTTTTTTGCCTGTCATCTCTTTTGGTCCAGCAGTTTCATCTGCAGAGGTTTGATTAAGTTCCTTTTTCGCCGGGCTTATTTCTGCCAGCAGATCTGATATATCTTCATCTGGGTCTGCCAGAATAGCCACTGTATCTAAGCAAGGAACTACATCACCAACATTTGCTATTATCTTCCTAAGAACTCCATCATCTTTTGATTCCACATCATTCGTGAGTTTATCAGTCTCAATGCTGAATAATATATCTCCTGCCTTTACAAAGTCATTTTCTTTTTTGTACCACCTGGCAATTCTTCCATCTTTCATTGTCAGACCAAGTTTAGGCATTATTATTCTTTTTGCCATCAATATGCCTCCTTTACATATGTTATCTATTGAAAAAACCACTTCTTTGTGCGTATTCTAATGTTTTATCTACAATTACACGATAAGGGCCATTTCGTGTTATAACAATATCAAATCTATCTCCTGGCTTAAATGGTATTTCTCTTTCACCATCCAATGCGATTATTCCATTGTCCGAAGCTTCAAATGTCATTTTCTTATTCAAATCCAATATTTCAGGCTCGTCTACAATTATCTCTCTAATAGTACCGGCAGCTATTGGAACCAATACTTTCTTATTACCTGTATTCACATTGACAGCAGCCCCAAAATTATCCTCTTTTCCAACTATTAGCTTGCTCCCTATTATGGTTGAGAAACCTATCGCAGCAGGATGTGCCCTGGATACCACTACCTTG
>NZ_JAWLCK010000024.1:0-1920 GCF_041687175.1 Lutispora sp. | reverse complement strand
TTCATATTCTCACCTCATATAAGAGGCAACTTAAGTTGCCTCTTAATTATTAAAGCATTTTCTTAACAGCATTAATTATGTCTTGGAAATTAGGCACTACATAATCTTCAAGGACAGGTGAGAATGGAATGGGTGAATCCAGGCTGCAAACTCTTGCAACAGGCGCATCCAGATTATCAAAGCATTCTTCAGCTATTATAGCTGCAATCTCACCGGCATAGCTTCCTCTCTTAGTTTCTTCTGTAACTATTATGACCTTGTTTGTTTTTTCAATGGAGTTGAATATGGTTTTATTATCCAATGGGTATAGAGTTCTAGGATCAATTACTTCGACTTCTATGCCATCCTGTGACAACTTGGAAGCAGCATTCAATGCCTCATGAACCATTCTGCCTGTTGCAATTATAGTTAAATCTTCTCCTTCTCTCTTCACATCTGCAACCCCTAGCGGTATTGGTTCCATGTTTTCATCCACTTCACCGGACATGGCATACAATACCTTATGCTCCATATACATAACAGGATTATCGTCATCAATGGAACTTAACATCAACCCGTATGCATCCTTTGGTGTAGAAGGATACACCACTTTAAGCCCCGGCACATGGGTCAACCATGCTTCCAAGGATTGTGAATGTTGTGCTGCTGCTCTTGTTCCTGCTCCGGTAGGCATTCTTACTACCATTGGTAAAGTAATCTTACCTCCAAACATATATCTCATCTTAGCCGCCTGGTTAACCAATTGATCCATGCCTACAGTCATGAAGTCATTGAACATCAGCTCTGCTATTGGTCTTAATCCTGTAGCTGCAGCACCCACTGCACATCCTACTATTGCCCCTTCTGATATAGGTGTATCTCTAACTCTCTCTGGGCCAAAGGTTTTTATAAGATCTCCCGTTACTCCAAAGCATCCGCCGAACTCTCCAACATCTTCTCCAAGTATGATGATATTGGGATCTTCCTTCATTCTTCTTCTCATGCCTTCTCTTATAGCTTCAGAATATGTCATTTTTCTCATCTTACTCTTACCTCCTCTACTATATCTGTATAGATATCTTCAACAGCGCTCTCTAAAGGAGGATATGGACTTTCTTCTGCAAATCTAACAGCCTCATCTATTTCCTTATTAACCTCTTCATTTATCCTTTGTATTTCTTCCTCAGTTGATATATTGTTTTCAATCATATATTCAAATAATCTATGGATAGGATCCTTGTTAAGCCATTCTCTAACTTCCTCAGGATCTCTATATGTAGTTGGATCTCCCTCGAAATGTCCTCTATGCCTATAGGTTTTGCACTCTATAAGAGTCGGTCCCTGACCGTTTCTTGCTCTATTTATTGCTTCATTTGCCGCTTCATATACTGCAAATATATCATTTCCATCCACCACAACTCCCGGCATATTATATGCCACAGCCCTATCTGCCACATCCTGGATAGCTTGATGTCTGGACTGATGCATAGATATGCCGTAAAGATTGTTCTCACAAACAAATATTACTGGAAGCTTCCATATGCTTGCCATATTCAATGACTCATGGAATGTTCCCTGATTTGTAGATCCATCTCCAAAGAAACATACACAAACCTGGCCTGTACCTCTGTATTTTGCACTCAGGCCGGCACCTACAGCAATATTATGCCCTGCTCCGACTATACCGTTGGCTCCAAGGATACCCTTGGTAGCATCTGCTATATGCATTGAGCCGCCTTTACCTTTGCAATACCCTGTTGCCTTGCCAAACAATTCGGCCATCATATATTTTAAATCTCCGCCTTTAGCCACTATATGCCCATGACCTCTATGGGTACTTGTGATATAATCATCCTCATTTAGATTGGAGCATACTCCTGTTGCTACAGCCTCCTCTCCCATGTATAGGTGAACAAATCCTGGTATATGTCCCTCTCCAAA
>NZ_JAWLCK010000023.1:0-31637 GCF_041687175.1 Lutispora sp. | reverse complement strand
TTGCTGTTGTTGACACTTACAACTTTACCTGTTATAATTTAATATGTCTTAAATTTGGAGAGATGTCCGAGTGGTTGATGGAGCTGGTCTTGAAAACCAGAGATGTTTCACGACATCCGTGGGTTCGAATCCCACTCTCTCCTCCATAAATAAAATTTTAAAACTTAGACCTGGAGAAGTACTCAAGTAGGTCGAAGAGGCGCCCCTGCTAAGGGCGTAGGTCGGGAAACTGGCGCGAGGGTTCGAATCCCTCCTTCTCCGCCATTAAAGCAAATCACTCAGTTGAGTGATTTTTTTATTATGTAAAAATATATAAAAGGACTTAAAGGAGGGATTCGAAAACGAAAGCCGACCTTTGGGAGCATTTATCTATTAAAGAACATTTCTATGAGATTTCTTAAGCAAGTAGAAATATAATACTACTACAGGAGAAAGTATCAATCCTGAAGCAATAATTGACACTGCAGTATTGGTTTCACCTCCACTGAAGGCAGGGACACATTTTTTAATATATTGCTTATAAAAATTATAGGAATATAATTGAAGTAGAAAGTAGAAATTAGTCAATAATAAATAAAAAGGAAGGTAGCAGCTTCTATGAAAAAGGTTAGACTTATTTACAATCCTGTGGCTGGTGATGCCTCATTTAAGAATAGATTGGATACAGTTATAAAAAACTTTCAAAAGGCTGGTTACATAGTATCTCCCTATAGGCTTATGGGAGCCAATGATATGGATAATGCAATATGTGAAATAGATGATAAGTATTCAGCTATTGCAGTATCAGGAGGAGATGGCTCCATAAACAATCTTGTAAATGCCATGAAGAAGCATGGCATAGATCTGCCTATAGGAATTTTTCCCTTCGGCACTTCCAATGATTTTGCAGCTCATATGAGAATCCCAAGGAATATAATCAAATGCTGCGAGATAATAACTGGTGGTGAAATACTTGAAGTTGATACAGGGGTAGTTAACGGCAAATATTTTGTAAATGTATGCAGCGCAGGTCTTTTAGCCGATGTAGCATATAAAACGGATATAGGCATGAAAAACAGTTTGGGCAAAATTGCCTACTATCTGAGAGGCTTTGAAGAAATCCCTAATCTTAGACCTATAACAATGAAAATGGAATATGATGACAAAGTAATAGAAGATGATTTATATCTTTTTCTTGTTTTAAATGGAAGCACTGCAGGAGGATTCCCTCGTTTGGCACCCTATGCTTCTGTTTATGATGGATTATTGGATGTAATAGCCATTAAGGCAGCCAATATAACCAATATAATAAATCTTATTATTAAAGTGTTGAGAGGTGAGCATGTAGGCGATCCTAATATATATCATTTTCAGACAGATAATCTGAAGATATCATCTGATGAGACTGTTGAAAGTGATATAGATGGGGAGAGAGGACCTATTTTACCTCTGGATATAAAGGTGGAGAAGAAGAACATAAAGGTCTTTATTCCTAGATGAGGTAAGTTAAGGATATTGTTAATAATGATCTTTAACTATGTTAGTATATTATTGAGGTTTAAGAATAATATATATTGATTTTGAATTTAGAGGGGAATGATCTCAATGAAATCCAGACTAAAACTACTTCCTTTGCTCCTTATATTGATGTTTATCATGTCCGGCTGCTTAATGCAAAAGGAAGCAGCACCAGTATTGCAGATGGATGAGGTTGAGGCGAGGAACTATTACAACATTGAGGCAGAGCTTAATGTGGAAGAGAAAACTTTGACAGCTGTGGAAGAAGTCAATTACTATAACAATGATAATGTTGAAATGAAGGAATTATATTTCCATGTATATCCCAATGCCTTTAAGACGAAAGAAACAGCTCCCTTCCTTTTTGATGATTTTGATAATGCATACAAGAGAGGTTTTGAGTCAGGATATGGGGAAATAATCTCTGTAAGCAAGAAGGATAGAGACGGAGAAAAGCTTCTTAAATATTCTTTATCCGGAGAAGGGGATACTATTCTCAAGATTGAGTTGGACTCACCTTTGAAGCCCTTCGAGAGAATGAGTCTGAGAATAGAATTTGCACTAAAGATCCCTCCGGCAGGGGAGAGATTCGGCTATGGAGAGAATAACTTCAATCTAGGCAATTGGTATCCTGTGGCAGCAGTATATGACCAAAAAGATGGATGGAATTTGGATAAATACTATGCTATAGGTGATCCTTTTTACAGCGATGCTGCAGATTACAGAGTAAGCATAAAAACACCTGAAGAATATATTGTTGCAGCTTCCGGCCAACTGGTGGAAGAAGTCAAAGAGGATAATGGCAAAGTAAAAAGAATTTATGAAGGAAAAGCTCTGAGGGATTTTGCCTTTGTAGCTAACAATAATTTTGCTGTCATTGAAGAAGAAGTTGATGGAGTTAAAGTAATGTCATATTACTATAAGGAGGACAGGGTAAGAGGAGAAGAGGCTTTGGAATATGGTGTTAAATCCTTAAGACTTTTCAGCCAGTTATATGGCAAATATCCATATCCGGTTTATTCTGTAGTTGAGACCGAATTTCCCAGTGGAATGGAATATCCTGCCTTGGTGTATATAAGCGATAAATACTATAAACCCAGTTATTCCAGTGACCCCCTCATAATAACCATTGTCCACGAAACTGCTCATCAATGGTTTTATGGTATCGTAGGAAATGACCAAATCGATGAGGCTTGGCTGGATGAAGGCTTTGCTGCATTTTCGGAAACCATATTTATAGAGCGAACCTTCGGCAAGAAGACTGGACAGGATTATTATACCAGGTCAATTGAAAACAGCGTTGAAGAAGCATTGTCTTCCCAGATTATCGATGGAGAACTTGTAAAGTCTTTATCTGAGTTTGAAGATTGGGATGATTACGGCCCCACTGCCTATGACAGGGGAGCCCAAATGCTTAGTGAGCTCAGAAAAACATTGGGAGAAGATACATTCTTAGAAATAGTCAGGACCTATGTAGAAAAATATAAGTTCAGGATTGCCACTACCAGTGATTTTATAAAGGTATGTGAAGAGGTAAGCGGTAAGGACTTAACAGAATTCTTTAAGCCTTGGATTAATAATATTTACTAGGGTTATTTGCTGCAGATTTATTCTGCAGCTTTTACTTTTTTTCAAACTTTTTACATAGTTTATCGTATATTAGAATGTAAGGACTATTAGTTTTGTAATTGGAGGAATTTATATGAGAAAGAAAAAGATAGGCACCATAACCTTAGCCATAGGTTTGATTACAGCAGGCTCAGTGATGTTTGCCCAAAATTTTACTGACCTGCCTATAAAGGATGTGTATAAGTATTGGCCTCTTCTCCTTATAGGACTAGGATTGGAGATAGTAATATACATGTCTATTTACGGAAGAAATGATGAAAATGTAAGATTTAGCATAGATGGATTATGTATAGTTTTCATAATACTGGCAGCGATTTTTGCAAACAGCAGCTTTATAGGTTTTAGACATATAAATATAAGGGGGATAGGGGATATACCCTTTATTGGCAACCTGAATTACAGAGGCAAAATAGAAGAAAAAATCACCAAAGATGGTATATCTAAAGATTACGACATAAAGGAATTGAAGCTGACCAACAGTTTTGGAGATATTGAAATAAGAAAGGGTAATTCCAATGAGATAAGGCTTGAAGCAAATGTTACGGTTCAATATAACGACGAAAATAAGGCCAGGAATTATATAAAGGATGCAATAAGAATTGAAGAAGGACAGATCACTAATATTTATATAGATAAAATATCATCTAACAGAAGCAGAGACTATGAAAAGGCAATGGTTGACTTTATAGTCTATATACCTGAGGGTATAACAGTAGATATAGAAAACAGCTTTGGAGACATTGATGTGGAAAGTGCAGGAAAAACTACAGTAAAAAATAGCCATGGAGATATTAAGCTTGTGGATTGCTCAAAGGATGTAGAAGTGGAAAATTCCTTCGGAAGAATTGAAATGGAGAACATAGGCGGAAATATCGACGCATCTAGCAGCAATGGGGATATCAGAATAGAAGATGTTGCTGGAAGCATAGATACGGAAACATCTTTTGGCAATATAAGGATTAATAATGTGAAAGGGAATGTAGTGGCTGAAAGTAGAAATGGTAATGTGAAAATAGCTGGCGTAGAGGGTAACGTTGATGTGGAAACCTCCTTCGGAAATGTGGAGATAGATGAAGAAAGCGCAGAAAATGGAAGAGTATACGCAGAAACCAGCTTTGGAAGCATAAAAGGCTTTAAGGATGATGTCCGAGATTCTGGCCAGAAAAAATACCTGGAAACTAAACTTGGCAACGGTAGCAAAGAAATAAGGCTAAAAACCAGCAACGGAAATATTGAGATGAAATAATGAAGAAGGCTTCCATGATTGCCATAATGCTTTCAATGGAAGTCTTTCTAATATGGTATAATTAATATATTGTAATATGAATTATATAACAGACTGTATTTTTGAAGAAAACATATTATTAGATCGTCAAAATAGTAAGTCGGAGGGTGGTGGCAATACTTGAGAGACGAAGAGCTCATAGAGCTTATCATAAATGGGGAGACAAATTTATATGCTGAGCTTGTAAGCCGGTATCAAAACAAGGTCTATTCTACAGCTTACAGTTATACCAGAGATTATGAAGAGGCTAAGGATTTAACACAGGAAATATTCATAAAGGTGTATAACAATCTTAGCAACTTCCAGAATAAAGCTCAGTTTTCTACATATTTATTTAGAATTGCCGTAAATCGATGTATTGATTGGACAAGAAAAAAGAAAGCAAAGACTATTTCAATCCTTTCCTGCCAGGATGAAGAGAATGTTGATATATATGACTTTATAGCTGACTACGGAAGCAATCCTGAGGAAATATTATTAAGGCAGGAAAATTCAGATATAATAAGGGCAGAAATCAGCAGGCTGCCAGAGATCTATAGGACTGTCATGATAATGTATTACTTTCAGGATTTTAGTCCACAGGAAATTGCAGATATACTGAAGGTTCCGAGAAAGACTATAGATACCAGACTTTTCAGGGCAAGGAAGCTAATAAAGAAAAGACTGAGCCCAAAAGAAGCTTTCGGGGGTGGGAGAATTGCTATGCAGCCGAGTTAGAAAGAGTTTGCATCGATATGTTGCAGGTGATACGGAAAAAATTGAAGATCTTCTCATAAACGAGCATTTGAACAACTGCTATACATGCAAATTAGAGTACGAGAGAATAATAGAAATAAAGTCTATACTTTCAAACCTGGGAAGAAATATTGAAGCCCCCTCAGGACTAATAACCAGTATAATGGATTCCATAGACCTCCAAAAATATAAATCCATAGGTCTTTATGCCATTAACAACCTTAGAAGCCTTGGTATAAGCTTCATAGCAGCAGGTATAATCATTGCTTTATTCAACTTATTTCCTATGATGGAACAATATTTTGATTCCAACATAGTTGATAAGAGCATGGCCCAAATACAAAGCAACATAATAAATCCTCTGGAAATGGTTAACAATAGTATTATTGATATTTCAGAAAGAATCTTTGATTTAAGCAAAATAATAGATGCAGATAGCGAACAATAAAAAAGAGGGGGACAAAGATGATTCATAACATTTTATTCTTTTTCTTTTCTTTAATACCTGGTGCTGCACAGATGTCCATGGGCCTTTTTAAAAGAGGAGTACAGCTCATGGTTACAACTATTGGGGCATTTACTCTTTTGCTGAGCTTTAATACAGAACAGCTGATTCCTGTAATATGTTTCCCTTTATGGTTTTTTAGCTTTTTTGATGGATATAATATAAGAAAGCAAATAGCATCAGGAAAAACTGTAATTGATGAAGAAGTATACAGCTATGATTTATTTTTGAAGAATAAAAAGTATTTAGGTATTGGGCTTTTGGTTTTGGGACTTATAGGGCTTTTTAATACTTTTCCCAGCAGTGTTATCATGTCCTTATTTGGTGTTAATTTCCAGAATGTATACTGGTCCTTAAGGAGAAGTATTGTTCCTTTATTTCTTATAATATCTGGCCTTTATCTGCTGTTGAAAAGTAGAAAGATTGAAGCAAAAGGATAAAGATGTGTAATTTTTGCTGTTTGATTTTGAACCATATTTGTGATAATATATATTGTGTTCTTAAAATGCGCTCGTAGCTCAGTTGGATAGAGTACTTGACTACGAATCAAGGGGCCACAGGTTCGAATCCTGTCGGGCGCACCATATAGTTAGATTAAAAACCTTGAGAATTCAAGGTTTTTTTGTTGTGTAAAAAAGCAGAGTCTGTAGCAGGTTGTCAGGCTTTGTGATGCCTCAAAGGTTGAAGTGTCGATTTTGCTAAGGTATAATTTAATCACTGGCAAAACATCTCAATTCTATGAAAGGAGCATTTATATGAAGAAAAGTTTGTTTTTTATCTTTGTACTAATAGTTACTTATATGTTGTTGGTATCTTTTGTATACGCGGAGGCACCAGTAAAAGTATTGCTCAACGGGAATTATATCCAATATAGTGAGCCGCCAATATCACCAAATGGCTGTACAATGGTGGCTGCAAGTGATATTTTTGAAGCCTTTGGCTTAACAATGTCCTGGGATGAGAAGACTCAAACTGTGATTGGGACAAGCCAAGATGTTGATATTCAATTTACAATAGGTAAAAAGGCAGCTAAAATTAATGATGTGGAAAAACAGTTGGATTTTGCTCCTGCTTTAGCAAAGGGACATGCTATGATTCCTTTAAGGTTTTTTGCTGAAAGTCTTGGAGGAAAAGTTGAGTGGAATAATGAATCTTCTACAGTGATGATAACATGCAAATCAGTTACAAATCCTAAGTACAAATTGAATGATAGAGGCAATTCCGGCGGAAATCTTTATAGCAGAGGGTTTATAGCTGAACAGGGCGATTGGATATATTTTAATGATGATAATGATACATACAGTCTCTATAAAGTTAAAAAGGATGGGACTTCACTGACAGCTTTGAATGCTGGGAAATACAATTTGCACAGACAATACTTGAAGGAAGCAGATTATCCTGAATATTTAAATGTAGTGGGAAACTGGATATATTACATAGGCAGCTATTGGGATGTTGATAACAAAATCCATGCAGATATAACCAGGATGTGTGTCGATGGTACCAAAAAGCAGGTTCTTTTCCCTGATATATTAGCAGATAGACTGGTTATAGAAGGGGACAAGCTATATTTTGTCAATGATTCAGATAATAGAAGCATCTATACAGCGAAGACAGATGGAACAGGGCTTCGTAAGCTAACCACAGACCCTGTAAATAAAGGAGTAAATAACCTGGTGGTACATAATGGTTATGTTTACTTTAGTGATGCTTCCGGTTATCTTTTCAGGACTGATGCTGATGGTTCTAATATTTTTTCTTATGGACAGAAGGTCTGGAGCATAAGCGCAGAAGGAAATTATATATACTATATAGATTTTTACACTGGAAACAGCAAGCTGGTGAGAATGAATATTGATGGAACAAACAGAGAGATTTTAGTTGATGAAAGTGTTGCCGAATATAATATTTCAGATAAATATATATATTTCCTAAAGAGCATGGAAAACTACGCACTCTATAGGGCTAATATGGATGGTAGCGGTCAAACCCTCATCGATAATACAGATACAATTTGGAACTTAAATTCTGTAGAAGATTGGGTAACTTATAACAGGGGCAACGGAAGATATTTTGTTAAACCAGGCGGCACTGAGGCTGTAGAAATGAGATTCCTGGATTTGGCTTTGTATGCATATAAATATGGCATAAAACCCTATGCTGAGGATCTATCCAACAGAGGCAATTATATAGTAAACAATAAGGGAAGAGCTATTGCAGCGAAAGAAGGAGAATGGATATATTATATAAAGACGGTTAATCCCAACAGCATTCAATATACATATGCGGGAAAGATATATAAAATTAAAGAGGACGGAACAGGAGAAACCCTTGTTTGCAGCGACTTGGCCAGCAGCATAAATGTGAAGGATGGCTGGATATATTACATAAGAGTTACTAATGGGCCTGATTCTATTTATAAAATAAGAACCGATGGAACAGGCAAGACACAGCTAAAAACAGATATTAAGGCCAATCAGGACATCCTTCAGATTGTGGGAGATTGGATCTACTACAAAGAAGAATATGCAGGAAGAAGTATAATGCGTATGAAATTAGACGGCTCAAATAGACAATCACTGATACCCAACATAGAAGATTTAATTCAGAGTTTCACTGTAGTGGGAGATTGGATCTACTATACCAAGTATGATCTGACGAAGGATGATTATTATACATCTTTCCCTTATAAAATGAAGACAGATGGCTCCATGAAGTCCAGAATAGATGATATGCCTTCTGATATACCTGCTATAGAGATAATAGGTTTTAGAGATTATATATACTATAGTGATCGTATTTATAAAAATGATGGAACTGAAAAAGCAATATCAAGATTGAATGTAGTTAATATTGACGGGGAATGGATTTATTATTTGGTTGTTGACAATGCTTCTTATATGGATTACAAGGAAAAGCTGTATCGGGTAAGAATGGATGGAACAGGTAACACTCTTTTATATGAATCAAAGTATATAAGACATGTAAATTTTGCAGGTGATTGGATATTTATTATCGCTAACCAAGATGAGTTTGATGATAATCTATATAGGATGAAAAAGGATGGCACTGCTGTGATGAAACTGACCAACAATTAGAGAACTGTAAGTATTTAATGGATAAGATAAGGCTTTGGAATATTAATGATAAGGAAGGTGTGCAAAGTGGAAAATAGAAAATTATCCATCTGTATGATCGGCTTTGGCAACGCAGGCAAGGAATTTTGCAGAATGCTTATGGAGAAAAAAGAAGAAATCAAAAATACATACAATTTCAATGTAGTTGTTACTGCCATATCTACAAGGTCAAAGGGTGCTCTTTTTGATCCATCAGGAGTAGACTTGAATAGAGCATTGCAAGAGGTAGAGACAGAAGGGAGATTTTTTCAGAATAACCCTCAAAGAATAGATGGCAGCGCCTTGGAAATCATGCAAAAATCAGAGGCAGATGTGCTCATAGAACTCAGCACACTTTCCATAGAGGACGGTCAGCCAGCTATAAGCCACATAGAAGAAGCCTTTAGAAATAATATGCATGTCATAACCGCCAATAAAGGTCCCATAGCCTGGGATTATAAAAGGTTAAAGAAAATGGCTGATGAAAA
Source organism: Lutispora sp. (assembly GCF_041687175.1). Taxonomy (NCBI): domain Bacteria; kingdom Bacillati; phylum Bacillota; class Clostridia; order Lutisporales; family Lutisporaceae; genus Lutispora; species Lutispora sp. The sequence continues at coordinate 22,382 of NZ_JAWLCK010000023.1, read as the reverse complement.
GGGCTTGGCCTTGCTGCATGAAACTACAGTTATGGACGGTACACCCATATTCAATTTGGTGGAAAAGACTTTGCCGGGCTGCAAGATATTAGGCTTTAAGGGAATTTTGAATACTACTACCAATTTTATTATGGAAGAGATGGAAGCAGGCTCGGATTATGAAGCTGCTTTGAAAGAAGCCCAAAGAAGAGGTTTCGCCGAGGCGGACCCTTCCATGGATATAGATGGATGGGATGCTGCAGCAAAGACGGCTGCTTTAATTAATGTTCTTATGGACGGAAATGCCACTCCCATGACTATAGATAGGACAGGTATCTCAGGCGTTACTTTGAAAGATATTGATGATGCAAAAAGAAAAGGTGGAAAGATAAAGCTTCTTTGTGAAGGCTTTAGAGATGAAGATGATATCAAAGGCAGAGTATATCCATCATTTGTAGATAACAAAGATATATTCAGCAATATTGATTCTACAACATCTGTTTTATCCATCAGTACAGACCTGATGGGTGAAATTTGCATAGTTGAGAGGTACCCAGAGATACAGCAGACCGCCTATGGTGTATACAGCGATTTGCTTACATTGATTAAGGACTATTTGAAGTAAATTATTATCATAGTGTTGAATTTAAAAGAATGGTTCTAGCTGCGGCTAGAACCATTCTTTATTATACTCATTTAAGTCAATAGTATATGGGTATTCCACTTCAACACCGTTATAGTTGCTAAATAGCTCTACAGCTTTAGGTACGGGCATTTTTTCACCATAATGGAAATCTTCCCTGACCTCCCAAAGCTTCCATTCTCCCTCTTCTTCACGGAAAATATGGCGCCTGTAGTACTTGACATTCAGGTTGGGATCGTCATATTTCAATTCATTTTTTACGAAAACCACTTTATGTTTGAAAGTATCATCATAGTATACCTTGGAAATTTCAAGGGGACCTCTTGTACCTATCTGTTCTGCAGGTATAATCCTGCCGGCTTTTATGTCTTCCTCCAGATTTTTTTTAACATCCTGGCGCAGTTCCTTTAAGTCTTCTTCAGTGTAATTTATTATATCCTTCAGTATAAGCTTTCTATCTTCATAGCTAATTACCGGTCGAGTACTGTTTTTTATATAATCCAGGCTGTAATTTTTATAATAAAGCTTCTTCATGCTTTCCTCATATTCAGAAAAAGGTATTTGATAGGTAAAGAACAGATATTCATTTATTTCCTTTTCTTTAACCATATCTATAAGTTTTTCATCCTGGTGGGTTTTATCTGAGGTGCAGCCAATTAAAGATAAACAGCAGATTATCATACACAACAATCTTATCATTTTTCTAAACATAAAACTCCCTCCGGTTAAAACACCTGTTTCATAGAAAAAGCTTCTACGGATCAAGCATATTAATATTCATTAACAAGGTATAAAGAATATCTCATTATATTAATTATTGCATAATATTTCCATAAATACAAGAAATAAAGATTGAAGCGTTTATAAGTATAGCAGTAAATGGTATAATAATACCAGTAATTATTTAAAGATGGAGGTTGATGGATGTGAAAGTCAGATTTATCGGGCATTCATGCTTTTTGGTAGAGGATGGGAAATACTCACTTTTATTTGATCCATTTATAACCGACAATCCTGTAGCAGCAGTGAAGGCATCAGAGGTTAATCCTACCCACATATTCGTGAGCCATTATCATGGAGACCACAAGGGAGATGCTTTAGATATTGCCAGAAGAACTAACGCTACTATTTTTACAACCAATGAAATAGGCATTGAATTCAAGAAAAGTCATGATAATGTGGTGGCAGGACATATTGGAGGCAAGGCAAAAACCGACTTCGGAAGCGTCAAGTACTTTCAGGCTTTTCATGGAAGCGGCATAGAAGGAGGCCATGCCTGTGGTTTCATAGTTGATGTTATGGGAAAGAAGATATACCACGCTGGAGATACAGGCCTGACCAAGGACATGGAGCTTCTGAAAAAGCATAATATCCATGTGGCATTACTGCCCATAGGAGATTTTTATACCATGGGTCCCGAGGATGCTCTGGAAGCCGTAAAGATGATAAAGCCTAAGTATGTTATACCTATGCATTACAATACATTCCCTCTACTGAAGCAGGATCCTGAAGCATTTGCAAAAGCCGTAGCTGATGAGACTTCTTCAAAAGCAATAGTGCTTAAACCTGGACAGTCTGTAGATCTGTAATGACAAAAATCCTATAAATAATCAAAAAGAGTATACTCTTTTTCCTGGGTTGCCGGTTTTATACGGAAATCTATGAATCGAGAGCCGGATATCAGAGACTTCAGCCTATAGAAATCAGTGGTGGTGTCCAGCCATATATTTTCCTCTTCTCTGGTGAGAATCAAGGGCATCCTATTGTGGATGCTCTTCATATCCTCAGTAGAATCCATGGTCAATATAACGAAGCCATTATCATCATATATTGCACCCATGGAAAAGATGTTTTCACTGTCCTTACTGATTCGATGCTTTACTTTTTTGCTGTTTACTGTTTTCCATTCGAAGAAGGCATTGGCCGGAATGATGCATCTTCTTTTAAGGAAGGATGACTTAAACATAGGCTTTTTATCCACTGTCTCAACCCGGGCATTTATGACAAGCCTTTTGCTATCGTTAATAGGCAGACCCCATCTCATAGGCATCAGCTTAATTTTATCATCTGCTTTAATAACGGTAAGAGGATTTTCGGAGGGAAATATCTCTCCTGATTTATAATTTTCCATGGAGTAATCTGCATTATACCTTGCCACTAAATCCTCAACTTCACTTTCCAGCAAAAATCTGCCACACATATTCATTGCCCCTTTATATGATATTGAAATAATAGTAGCATATTAGAATCTGTTAGGAAATAGGCAAATGGATTGTGATGCTAAAATACCAAAATCAATTGTAAGGAGTTGATCAGGATGAAAGATAAGATTAAAGTATATCTCGGTGACATCACTAAGCTTCAGGTTGATGCCATAGTCAATGCTGCCAACAACAGCCTTTTAGGTGGTGGCGGTGTAGATGGTGCAATACATAGGGCTGCAGGGCCAAAATTGTTGGAGGAATGCAGAGGCCTGGGCGGTTGCAAAACCGGAGAAGCCAAGATTACCAAGGGCTACAACTTGCCGGCGAAATATGTAATACACACTGTAGGACCAGTATGGAGAGGGGGAGGTAATGGAGAGGATGAGCTATTGAGGAATGCTTACAGGAATTCATTGAAGCTGGCCGTAGAAAGCAATATAAAAACTATAGCTTTTCCCGCCATAAGCACAGGTGTGTATTCATTTCCACTTGAGAGAGCTACTAAAATAGCTGTAGAAGAGGTTCAAAAATTTTTATCAAATGATACTTGTGTACAAAAAGTGATATTTGCCTGCTTTAATGAAAAAGTATATGAGTGCTATAAATCCTTACTTGAATAAGCTAATGAATCCTAACATAATAAAATATAACTGTATTTGTTTGATTTATAAAGATATATATGGTGAAAAGATGGATTTTCCATCATATTGACATTGATAAATTCTCAAAAATTTATTATAATAACAGGGTACGATAAAATGCACCTATAGCTCAGCAGGATAGAGCAACGGTTTCCTAAACCGTGTGCCGGGGGTTCGAATCCCTCTAGGTGCACCATTTATGCAATACGATACCAAGCTGTAAAAGACTTGGTATTTTTCTTATGTCTGTAAAAAATTTTATAATATAAAGAATTATCATATGTAATTTCAAAATGAGAAGAGGCAGTGAGGAATGAAAGATATAAATAATAATGATGTTGAGGAAAAGACAATATCTTATAAAAAAGATCCTATAAGAAAAGATGTTATAAAGATAGCCTGGCCGGTATTGATAGAACTCCTTTTAGGATCATTATTCGGCATGATAGACATGATGATGCTTGGAAGAATAAAGAATCAAGCTGTGGCAGCTGCTTCTGTAGCAGCTGTAGGTATGACTAATCAGCCTTTATTTATCGGCCTGTCTCTTGTTCAGGCATTAAATGTGGGCGGAACAGCAATGATTGCAAGGTATTATGGAGCTAAGCAAAATGAAAGAATAGAAATTGTTTTGAAACATGTTATGCTATTGAGCATGACCATGCTAACTATACCTTTGTCAATATTAGGCTTGACTTTTACCCAGCAGATCATGAGTTTAATGGGTGCTCAGCCTGATGCTTTACAGGTTGGCAGTAATTATTTTAAGGTTATTATGATAGGATTTATATTTCAATCACTCAACATGTCTGTATCAGCTGCATTAAGAGGAATAGGCGAAACAAAAACACCTATGAGAATAAACTTGAAATGCAACTTTCTAAATGTTATAGGAAACGCTTTGCTAATATATGGTTTATTGGGCTTCCCTGAACTTGGAGTTACAGGGGCAGGCATATCAACAGCATTATCGCAAGTTATAGCATGTATATTATTATTCAGATATATTGTAAAGGGTAAGAGCATTATTAAACTCAACATTGGGAATAAATTCAAATTTGACAAGAATATCATGTATAACCTGGTAAAGATAGGATTACCTGCATCATTAGAGCAAATGGTTTTGAGGACAGGTATACTTTTGTTTGTCAGAATTGTAGCTGGATTAGGTACAGTTATATATGCAGCCCATCAGATAGCCCTGAGCATATTAGGCCTCTCCTTTCAGCCAGGCCAGGCTTTCGGGATAGCAGCTTCGTCTTTGGTTGGGAGATCATTGGGTGCTAAAAATCATGAAAAAGCAGAAGCCTATGCAAAGAAAACCAGAAAGATTGGATCTCTGATATCCACATTTATGGCTATCATATTCTTCTTTTTCGGCCCCCAATTAGTAGGTCTTTACTCTACGGATCCCCTGATTATAGACAGTGCATCTGGAGCATTGAAAATAATTGCATTGGTTCAGCCTTTTCAATCATCTCAATTCATACTGGCAGGAGCCTTGAGGGGCGCAGGTGATACTTTCTGGCCTTTGGTGGCTACCTCTGTGGGAGTCCTTTTAATTAGAGTTGCCCTAGCCTATATTTTTGTCATCAATATGGGATTTGGATTAATGGGAGCATGGATGGCTGTATTCATTGATCAGCTTGTAAGATGGGTTTTTGTGTATATTAGATTTAGAACAGGCAAATGGAAACATGTAAAAATAAGATAGATGAAAATAGTATAATTCAATTTAGAATTAACAAATACCATGCCCTTGAGGTATGGTATGGCAAAATATAAAACAATCATTTTATATATAAAGGAGCAGAATAGGATGAGCAGAATAGATGAGATTATGAAAAAGGGAAAGAAGGTTAAGGCAAAGGTAGATTTTACAGGTGGAAAATACGATATGAGGACGGGAAAATATATGAATTGGGGTTATGCTTATGTCCTTGATCCGGATGCCCCCATACTCCATTACCTTCAAGACAGAATTTTCATAAGTCCGAGAGACATGAAACGTTTAGGGTTACTAGGCATTGGACGTTTAGAACATGTCCTTCTTTATGTCAGGAGAGATTCAAAAGGGAGACTATATGGAGCGGATGTAGAATTGGTTAAATATGATTAATAAAAAACATGCCAGAACTATAGTTCCCACCAGGGATCTCCATTATGGCTTCGCGGTAGAAATGGATGCCATAACTTATATTGAATAATTAAATAAGTTGGGGAGGAAGCACTAAGTATGGAGTATAAATGTGTAGAATGCGGTCATAGGTTTTCATTAGAGAGCAATGCTTGGAAATGCCACTGCGGTGGGTTATTAAATCTTCAATACGAGAAAAAGCCTATAGATTTTGAAGCCACAGCCATATCAAAGGATCATTCGCTATGGAAGTATATAGATGCGCTTCCCTTTCAAAAAGAAGATGATTGTTGGAGAAATATAACCATGGGAGAAGGGGGTACACCTCTACTACAAATAGGTCAAAACCTTTACGCAAAGGCAGATTATTATATGCCAACTCTATCTTTCAAGGATAGGGGTGCTGCGATACTCGTTGCCATGGCAAAAAAGCTGGGAGTAGAGGAGATTGTTGCAGACAGCAGCGGAAATGCAGGAACAGCTATTGCTGCCTATGGAGCAAGGGCAGGGATAAGGTGCCATGTTTTTGTGCCTGCTTCATCATCTGATAAGAAGATCAAACAGATAGAAGCTCATGGAGCAGAGATTCATAAGACTCCTGGAAGCAGGGAGGATACTGCAAAAGCTGCCATAGATATGGTGGAAAGCACAAATATGTTCTATGCCAGCCATATTTATAATCCTTTATTCTGGGAAGGAACAAAGACCTATTTTTATGAAGTGTTTGAGCAGCTTAATTGGAAAATGCCTGATGCTTTTATAATACCCGTGGGAAATGGAACCTTGCTTATGGGTGCTTACATTGCATTCAAAGAGATGCTGTCCTGGGGAGTTATTGATAGGATGCCAAGGATTCTGGCAGTGCAGGCAGAAAATTGTGCACCTATTAAAAATGCTTTTATAAGCAATAAAACCCTTGTGGAACCATGTGAAAATAAAGGAACACTGGCAGAGGGAATAGCAATTGCAGCTCCTGCAAGAGGTGCTGAAATATTGAAGGCTGTGAGAGAAACTCATGGGGATATAATTGGTGTTAAAGAACAGAGCATATCAAGTGCAAGACAAGTATTAGCTAATAAGGGTATATATGTGGAAATCACATCTGCTGCCAATTATGCAGGTTATCTGGATTATATAAACAAATACCCGGAGTTGGAGGACAAGATAGTAGTGTTGCCGTTAACCGGTGCAGGTATAAAGAGTAACTGATATGAATATTCCAGCACCTGGATGTAATATTAACATTACCATATACAGAAATTTATTGGAGGGCTAAAAATGGATTATAGAGAATTGGACACTCCTGCTTTGATAATAGATCAGGAGAAGCTTTTAGATAATATCCGCTTCATGCAATCCTATGCCGATAAAAACCATGTGACATTAAGACCTCATACCAAGACCCACAAGATGCCCTACTTGGCAAAGCTGCAGGAAGAATACGGAGCAAAGGGCATTGCCGTAGCTAAAGTAGGAGAGGCAGAGGTTATGGCGGCCAATGGATTGAAGGATATATTCATTGCCAATGAAATCGTGGGTATGCCTAAGCTTATGAGAATAATGGAGCTTGCAAAGACAATTGATATATCCTTTGGAGTTGACAGCATACCTCAGGTGAATATGGTGGAGGAAGCCTTTGAAGGAGCGGAGAAGAAGGCTCAGGTACTTATAGAGATAGAAGTTGGGGAAAATCGCTCGGGCGTAATTGAAGAAAAAGATTTCATTGATTTGGTAAAACATATAAAGGGATGCAAAAATATTAATCTCAAAGGAATATTTTCTCACGAGGGTCATTGCTACTCTGCCAGAGATGTGGACCACTGCCGGGAGCTGTTTATGGAGAGTCAGAGAAGAACTCTGCGCTTTGCTAAAATTACTGAAGAACTTGGCTGCAAACTTGAGACGGTGAGCATCGGTTCAACGCCTTCATCTATGTTCGATTTTGAAATAATGGAAGGCATCACAGAACTTAGGGTAGGTACATATATATTAATGGATGCTTCCCAGGGAAATGCCATAGGAAACTACAACCGTTGTGCAGCAACGGTGCTCACCACTGTAATAAGTCGCCCTACTGAGGAGCGGGTCATCACTGATGTTGGGGCCAAGGGTTTAACTATGCAGACCAGAAATAAGGGCATCTGTGCTACCAAGGGATTGGGTGTTATAAAAGGGTATAAAGATGCATACATACATGAAGTATATGATGAACATGCCATCATATATAACAAAGAACTGAGGGACAAGGTAAAAGTAGGAGACAAGTTGGAAATCATACCAAACCATATATGCCCAGTATGCAATCTATATGATACTGCATATATGGTATCACAGGGTAAAGTAGTTGGGGAGATACCCATATCCTGCAGAGGCAAGTTAAGGTAGACGCTTTTAAAAATTGAGGAAGGCATACCCACGGTAGAGAAACTAGCCAGTATCTCCGGTGAATTACACCTGTCGGAAAAGCCGACCAACCCTGTGCTGCTCTGTGGGGGAGCTGAAGGTGTAGCTTGGCGCGACAAGTTTTCTCGCCTCTGTCTGTACGGATAACAAGCAGCAGCAAAAGCGGCAGCCGATGGGTGAGAAAATATGGTAAATGATTGCCGCCTCACCCATCTGGTCAAATTCGCACAGGGCGAAAGGCTTGTTGATGTAGGGGAAAATGTCAAGGTAGCGGATGCGCTCGGAGCGCGTTTCGCTCTCATCCAAGCTCGGCCAAGCCTCGTCACTGCTATACATCACATAGCCCTAATACTACTTGCCGTTTGCCATAAACCAATAGCTCCTGGAAACGGTGCGGGAGTGGTTTGCTTCCGCGTTGCTATCATCCAGCCGCGAAGCAACCTGCTCCGGCGTAGGTATAGTCCAGTGCCGCATTGTTTTTGGGGCTGTTTTTATTTTTGACAGGTTATCACACCCCACTCTTTATTGTTGTGATCCCGCATGGAGGCGGTAAAGGATGTTCCGTCAGAGGAGAAGACAAATTTTGCTCCCGCAATATTGGCCTCCCCTGAGGACCACCGCACAAAATAGCTGCCATTGATGTAAGTGCTCCCGGTTTCATCATTGGAGCAGACGATTTTATAGTAAGAGCCATCGCCAAAATCTTTTTCATAGGTGACTACGGTGGTCACTTTGATTTCTTTACCTGTTTCCGTAACATTCATGACCCCTGTATATGTTCCGGAATAGTCCACCTTATTGGTTTTTTTATTTAAGATAACCTCCATTTCATTTTTCACAAAAGGTTTGAGCTTGGCACTCAAGGCAACCTTGCCCTCTTCCAAGTCCTTTTCTGTTTTGTAGAATTCTATCTTCATGGGGAACCCTGCCGTTTTGTGGGCGCCTAGGGTGAACTTCATCTGTCCTTTGGCCTGGTCGTCAAGGCGGATGGTCCACTCGTTTGCCGTGGTTTTATTGGAGAGAGGGGCCAGCTTGACATATGCGTTGGCCCATTTGGCCTTCTCAGTGTCATAATCCTCCCTGAAATTCACGGTATACTCCCTATTTAGCAGGGCGGCAAGCTCTTTATACTGCTTTTCTCGATGAGCTAGGGCATCAAAAAACATATCCCGGCTCAGAGATTCAAACATAACCTGAAGATAATCGTAGATCTCCGCTTTGTAATTGTTGGATATTTTTTCCTGATCCTTCTCTGAGGGCCAGGGATACTTGGCTAGACTGCCGTTTTTATCATAGGCGTCGATCCATGATTCCCAGTCGCTGCCTGCCACATCCCAGTATTTATTTACATAGTTGTCAATCTCCTTTTGCATTTTCTCCAGGGCTATCTGGGGGTTGGACTTATTCTCTTTCTGGATCTTTTTAAATATATCGTACCAATCCTTAACCCGGCGCTTGTTTTCAGGTCTTGCATAGTAAGCGTCATACATATTCTTGGTGCTTTGATACTTTGTATCGATGGCAAAGGTGGTCACATCGGTAAGGGCCATATCGATGACTCCCACGCCCACATAGGCCACTTGAAAGGAATTTAACAGATATTCTTTAGTGGTGTACAGATTCAAACCCAGGTTCAATAGGGTTTTCATGCCGCTAATGGCTGTTTCCGTGCTTTTCATTCCGTTGCTGTAGGCGTCATAGGCAAACTGGGTACAGGAGGTTACAACACCTAAAACCGTCAGGGAGTCACCAAATTGGCCGCTGATCATTTCATCATAAGCCCCTCCAAGGGTTAAGAGAGTGGGGATATTTGTTTCAATGAACATTGGAAGGGAGTTGTTTGCATGCAGAAAGGATGCCACAACATCCTCTTGCCAGGATGGACCCTGCTGGGCGTAGGTTTTGAGCAATTCTTCCGCCTGCTTGGTAGTCATGAAAGAGGCGTAGGCATTGACATCGGAGATGTATTCGCTGCGCTTTCCTTCGTTTATAACCTTAAATACGCTAAAGGTGGAGAGGTGATCAGTGAAAATATGCACCTTATTGGCCTCAGGGTTCACTGTATAAAGGACATCCTCCCACTGACCGGTTTCCTCATTAAGATATTTACCGCCGATAGCAAGGAGCTCCTCATCTCTGTCAAGTCCCGCGTCGTCATAGGGTATAATCAATTCGATAGTTCCCTCTAGCTGGCCAGAGGCCAGCTTGAAATCGTAGGCGTAGATATCTACATCACTGTCAACGGGAGGGGGTGTTACCTTTTGTATGGTGAGTTCCTCACCAGCTTCTAGAAGGCAGCCAAAGTTAATGGCCGCACCGTCCTCTGAGACCAATGTCCTCTGTCCTTCCTCCACCGTAAAGGCTTCAACCTTCTGCGCGCTGGATTGTTTAGGCTGATTGCCTTTTCCGCAGCCGGAAAGTCCTGCGGTCGAGGACAGCAGCATGGTGGTTACCAGCAAGAAGGATAATATTTTTCCTTTCATCATACGACCTCCATATTCTATTTCTCTTTTTTAAAGGCTTCATTAATCACTGGCTTTTGGTGTGTTACCATCCGGTGATGTCTGCCGTTACACCGGTTTCATGAAGCAGCTTTTGTGCGGCATCCAGTACTGCCTGCTTTTGAGTCATTCCGTGTAGCAGTTCTACCCGCATGGTCTTAGCCGCGTCACCAAAGGTCAGGTACATCCGTTCCTGATCAATATGGGCGGTATGCAGCCGCACACCATGTACCCCGTCGAGACCCCACCGGTAAATTTTGCTGCCGATGAGGATCCCAAAGGTAGATACTACGGTTTCCTCGGTGTCTTTTTTCATTTGACAACTCGGCATGGAGATGAGAGCAGATGACACCGTAAGGATGCGATTATCCCAAATGAGTGTTGCTTCATAGAGCAGACGGCTCTGCCTAATCAATAACAGGAGAGAGATAAGGCTGATCGCTCCAAGGGCGAAAACCGCTTCTAACATAAATGCCATGCCGAGCCACACCGCCAAAAAAATACTGGATACGAACAATAAGGCATATTCATTGCGCCGTTTGCGAATTAATTTCATTTGCACCATACCTCCTCCAGTATTCATTTTAGGGAAGGATGTCTCAAAAAGCATCGTTCGGAAGGATGAATTACACAAAAAAGGCCCCTCACCCTTTTGGGTGAGAGACCCGTTAAACCCAGTATTTAGGTAGGTTTTACGGCCTCATGACTGCTCCATCTTCGATTAGCCTGTCAAGCAAGGTATCTCTGCTGTCCTTGAGTTTTACTGAGAGAGCGGCTTCCGAAATAAGCACCATGTCAGCACGGCAGAAATCTTCCATGTAAACACCCTCTGGCAAGACGCGAATACCTTGTGCAAACCTCTCAGGTGCATCCCATGTGAAATCTCCACCGGGTGCATCAGAGTAGCCAAGGGCACGAAGAACAAAGGTCAGATACATCTGCACGGAGGCTGTGCCTGTTCCAAATTCGGATCCGGAACTGCCTTTTGTCAACCCCTTTTCATAAGCATAGCCAACGTATTTATCCGCCCATTCAGGCACATCGGTAAAGGGGTGTATCCAGTCACTGTTTTTTGCTTCGTTTTCCTTACCCAACAGACGTATCAGCATTACCAGAGCCTCAATACGCGAGGGTTTGCGAGCGAGGTCAAAGTTGATGCCTCCGTCAGGATAGGTTCCCACGCCCTGGAACAGTCCTAACTCCCAAAGCCTATAAACTGCCTGTGTTTCATTAATAAAATCCCGTTCTTCCGGTAGCGGACTTATGCCGCCTTCTTCCAGTGCAGCAAGAACAGGCACGCCCACAGATCGGCCCTTGTGGTCTATGTTACCCAAGAGCTGAAGAGATCCGTTTTCTGCCTCTATGCTGCTTCTCCAATCAGATGTAAAGTTACCGGTCACAGTAACAGTTGCGCCGTTTTCAATGTACAGAGCAGCGTCTCTCTGTATGTCAAGGCTGTTAAAAGTTACATCAAATAATATGCTTATCGGTGTATAATCCTGTTGATTTCTCTGTACGGTTGCCTCCCCTCCTATGCTTTTCAGACCGGATTCATATGTATATATGCCTTTGTTGACAAAGTTATCCCTGACAATAAATCCGCCGTCTCGTATCACTTTGATGGATGAACCTTCACTTATGGTAAGATTGGGAACATCCAGAACAATTTTTTCAAGAACAGCTTGTCCTGTAAACACCCCGTTACGGATCACGCCGTTATTTTTCTCCTTTTTTTTGTCCCAGGTTTTATAAACTACGCTTTTTACTTCGCCGCCGTTCAGTACAATAATAGCACGGTCATATTCAATTCCGCCGAAATTACCGGTTATAGTGCCACCATTGATATACAAGATTCCACCGCCAATGATACCATTTCCCATGATGCCCCTGATAGTTCCGCCATTAATGATTAAAGTACCGAATTGGCTATGATGCTCTAAGCCATGAGTGCCTCCGATAATGGAACCGGGCCCGTTTATAATGAGCAGCCTGCCATTACGGTTGCCCAGCGGTGATCCCTGATCGGTAAACTCTCCCCCTGTCATATAATGGTATTTTATTGTATAACCGTTCAAGTCAATGGTATAACAGCCTTCACCAAGATAAACACCTATATCCTTGTCGGCTGCGTTTGCTCTGGTAAAAGTTATATCCTTCATTAGCCTCACATGAGCACCCGCATTGTCTTCCAGCGCAGCACGCAACTCTTCCACTGTGGATACGTCCTTAATATCATCGGCGGCTTCCACTGACGTCGGCAAAATCATTAATATCAATATAACATAGAGGACAATGGAGCATGTTATTGCTTTTCTCATCATTTTATCTCTCCTCGCATGATATATTTCCAGCCTGTCACTCTGCAAAAACTTTTTTTAATATATAAGTTTCCTCATCTATCACGAAAGATCAGCTGTTCAACACCAAGTACAGCTTTCCATTCAGCTTCCTTAAATCCTACCAGGACAAAACTATCACCGATAAGAATAGGCCGCTTCACAAGCATGCCGTCTGATGCCAGCAGTCTATACTGCTCATCTTCGCTCATGTTCGGTATCTTATCCTTGAGTTCCAATTTCTTATAAAGCTGTCCGCTTGTATTGAAAAACTTTTTCAGCGGTTGGCCGCTCTTCTTATGCCAATTCTTCAATTCTTCCATTGCAGGATTGTCTACTTTTATATTCCTTTCTTCAAATGAAACGCAGTTTGCTTCCAGCAACTTCTTAGCCTTCTGGCAGGTAGTTCATTTCGGGTAACATACAAATATCATAGTATTCCTCCACTTTTTACAGACATGCTCACACTCAATCTGATATTTTCTTACTCTGTCAGGTCGCTTAGTCATGATACACATTTAAAGCGTTTTAACGATTTCGTAATCGTTCATCTTCCTGAACTGGCTGGCATTAAGATGAAGAAATTACAGTCCTTAAGTGCATTTTGCCATATTATTGTCTGCAGTTCAAACGATTTTTCCGGCAAATATTATAAAAAACAAAAGCTGCCAATATTCTTTCCACTGTTATTTTGCTGATGTATTACTTGCTCAATGGCTCGCTATGACTCCACGTGAAGTTGTATGGCCTTAGGTAATGCAAATAATTCATTGAATAATATTTTCATATATTCTTCTCCTTCTGAAAAACTATAAACATAGTCAGGTTCTATACCCTTGCCGTCTATTTCTTTACCACTTCTATTATAAAAGCACCCTACTGTTAGTTTGGCCCATCCCAGCAAATCCTCGTCATAAATAATAGACCCATGATCCATAGCTTTAAATAAATTTACTGTAGGTTCCTTATATAGTTCATTTCTGATGTATGCTTTTTCAGTTATCACTGGAATCATCTTTTGAGTTTTTGCCTTTCCGAATGTTTTACTTCCAACAAGGTACCCGGATTCACTATCCTGAACTGCACCTGCAAATAGCTCAGCAGCACTTGCAGTTTCTTCGTTAACAAGAACAATAAGATTATATTTTAATTCTTTAAGATTTGAATAGTATTCTTTATCTTCAATCTCCTGGGAGTAATAATGGATTTTTGCTATTAAGCCTTCTTTTACAAATAGCTTTGCTGTTTTTATACTTTCCATTATATCTCCACCACTGTTATTTCTTAAGTCTAACACAATTTTATTAATCTTTTCATCATCCATGATTTTTAAAATATCAACAGTTTTATCATAAATATTATCATTAAAAGTATAAATGTAGATATAGCCAATATCATCTTTGATTTCATATTCTATGGATTTATTTATAGAATCATTGTTTTTATCAAAAATATTAACCTTTAGTTCATCACCAGAATAAAAAGTGCTATATGAATCAATGGAACCATAGATTTTCTTTAATATTTCTATAAGGTCTGATGCTGAATTATTCTCTATATATTTTTCTATATTTTTAATATTATAATTTGTGTGGCCCTTTATCTCCCTTAGATGGGCATGTAAATAATCCAGGTTCTCAGCAGCATATATATTTACTGATACTGCAAGCAAGAGAACAAATATAAAAATAATAGTTTTTTTCATAGTATCATTCCTTTTAATAAGAGGGCTGCAAAATATAATTCACAGCCCTTTTTTGATGATTATAAAACTAATGTTTGGTCGCATTAGTGATTTATAGTTTGTGAAACTTCTCCATTTTCATAATAGTATGTCCAAGTGCCCTTTTTTGCACCATTAGTAAAATTGCCTTTAGATTCTATGTTTCCGCTTTCATAATAGAATTCCCATGGACCAGTTTTTTTACCATCAGAATAATTGCCTTGAGATTTAACTTTGCCATTATTGTGATAGTACTTCCATTCTCCGGTTTCTTTACCTTCAGAATAACTTCCTTCAGAACTCTTACTTCCACTGTCATAATAATAGACCCATTCCCCTGTTTTTAAGCCATTGGAATACTGTCCCTTTATATATTTAATGCCATTATTGTGCCACGATTCATATGGTCCATCTAGTTCACCATTACGATAATATGCTATTTTACTTAGGCTATTATCTGGACCTGTAAATTGTTGATGTATCCCATGGTACTGATTATCTTTATATGTATATCTCTCATAAACCAGACCATTTACATATTTTATCCATAATCCTTGTTTTTTAGCGTATGTATCTTTATAGTAAACAACATAATCGTCGACAGATCCATCTATTTGTCTATTCAATTCGGAATAGTCTAAATCATCATTATAGGGATCTTCCACAACAGGATAGATTTCTACTGCAATCTTTGGAATAAAACCCCATGGATTAGTAACATTATAAGGAAGTTTAAGCTCGCCTTCAAATTTGTAGGTGCCTGTATAAGGCAATACTCCGATAACTTCATCTTTAATTGGAAATGCCCTTTCAGAATTCTCTTTCCATTCTACTTGTATATCTAAAGTGGCATGTCCAGCATTTACATATACCGGTATTTCTTCAGGTAAAAAAGCTAATGCCTCTCCTAATGATGTTCCTTCAGGCACCCTGACAGAATTATCAATTATTATACCTGAAATTTCATATGAATCTGGATCTGGATTTGGTCTATATTTTATTGTATAGTTTATATTTCCCACATCACCCATTATTCTTGTAAATTCATCCATATCAGAATAATATCCATCTATAATTGGAGGTGTGATTGTATAGCTATCTCCCACTTTAACATCTCTAGTTTCGGTTTCTAATGCTTCTCCAATCTCTTTACCTTCTTCATCTACATAGAGATATCTGATGGTTATGGTATAGGTCTTTTCATTGTTGTAATAGGTCACTGTTTGTGAGTAGCCTCCTTCTGGCATTGTTCCTTCTACTACTGGAATATCTGGATAATATCCAGGTACATCCGGAGATGCAACAGAAAAACTATCCCCTACTTTATATTCACCAATATAACTTTCCGGTGCCTCTACTTTTCCATCTGCAATGACATAAGAAATAAATAATGTAGGGAGATAATTCTTGTAATAATATACTGTTTCAATTCTGTCACTAACCATGGTGCCTATTACAGACTCCTCATCTGTTGTATATCCATCTATCTTTGGAACAGGAATATTATAATAATCACCATATTCAAATTTCTTTACAAAGGGTTGAGCTATACTTGTACCACTAAAATCTACATAATTTATTGTTAAAGTATAGTATATTTTTTCTTCGGGGTCCTCAGGATCCTCTGAATCTTCTGGGTCCTCAGGGTCTTCGGGATCTCCAGAATCTCCGGGGTCTTCAGGTTCTCCAGGATCTTCAGGATCTTCAGGACCTTCAGAATCTCCGGGTTCTTCAGGATCTTCAGGGTCTTCGGGCTCCTCATTATCATCATTATCCTCATCTTTATCGGATTTGTCCTTATCATCCTTATCCTCGTCTTTATCGGATTTGTCCTTATCAACCTGATCATCCTTGTCTTCCTTAGCTTCTTCCTCTAATTTTTCATCGGCATTTCCTTCCAGTTCTTTCTCAACTTCATTTAAAATTTCATCTATGGGCAAATCTTCTTTTTCTTCAATTTCATTGATTAAGTCATCATTATTCAAATTGCCGTCACTTTTTAGCTTCAATATTAAATCATCATAAGACATATCGTTGTCCTTCAATATATTTTCGAGTGCTTGCTCAATAGCTCCATCTATCATCTTAGAGAATAGTTCAGAATATGACAGCTCATCAGGAAATCTTCCATCTTCTGTGGGAACTTTAAAATAATCTAGATATGCTCCACTAGGATCGTCTGTAACAGTAATCCCCAATACTTCTCCTTCAGATACATAGTCCATTAATCTATCGACCACATAAAATAATTTATCATCCGTATTTCCAAACAAATCCTTAATACCAAATATCGCAGAAGCCGTACCATAAGCATCATTCATTCCTTCTAAAGCTATGGTAGCCCTGTTATTTTCCCCCAGAATAATATTGCTGCCCAAAGAACCTACTTCTAACAGAACTTCCACTCCTGATACAGTGACACTTATTGCTTCTCCTAAAGTTAGATATCCAGCTGCAGCCGTTGTGGCGCCTGCAGTTAGAATAGTGCTGCCTGCAAAAATCCCCACTTTGCTTGCAGTCTTTACAGTTTCGGCCATCAACTCGGCGAATCGGTAAAATTCTGCTTCTTTCAAAGCATTTCCTGATATGATTTCATGTGACAAAGTCAATGCCTCAAAAGCGTTTTTTGCGTCCATACCTAATTGTTCACCAAGTTGCTTGAGCTTATTAGGGCCTTGAATGGCATCATACTGCTGCTGTATTTTTTGCGCCCATGCATATTCTTCAGTACTTGCACCACTTAGCAACTCATCAATTCCTTGACTTAACTCATTAATATATGAATCAGCAGCGTAAACCATCATCAGACTGCTTTTATATGCCTCTTCCCACACTTGCAAAGCTTCGTCTCTCAAACTAATCCATTCATGGTATTTGGACTCATCATATTCCATATTCATCAATTTTTCATTAAGTAATGAGCCATAAACAAACAATCTAACCGCATTGTTCGTAGCTTTAGAAAGCAATCCCATCTCCGTATTTTCTTTGGGTATTTTGACAGTTGCCCTCTGTATTAAACTAGTACTCTTTAATTCATTTACTCTTTTAATTATAGTAATCGCTTCACCAAATGTCAGCCTTTCTGTCAGCTGTAGTGTATTGTCATCGTATCCATTTAATATACCTAAGGATAAAATTTTATTCACATCAGATTTTATGTTATTATCTATTTCATTACTATCAAGGTAATCCTCCAATGAAACATTAAATATTCCTTCATATTCTAAAGAATCTGCAAGAAGCTTGACTGCATCAAATCTTGTTAATAAATCTTCATCCTTAATATCATGGATTATCAATAAATCTTGATTAATAACTTTTTTGTATATTTCCTTAAATTCAAACAATGAAATTTTCCTATTAAGGTCAACATTCATTACATCTTGAAAAAATCCTCTTTCTATAAAATAATTGTAGTTTTCCCCTGCCCAATGATTTGTGAATTGTGCATAGCTTATATTATTTAAAACTAAAAACATCACTAGCACAATAGCTAAAACCTTTTTTAATGCTAACCTCATAATCTACCTCCATTCTACTCTTATACTTAATTATGGTAATGCCATGCAATAAACTGACCCTTAAGGCTTCTTCTTGTATCACTCCCCTCGTTATTTTCATTTTTATACTGAAATACCCCCTGCTTTTTCACACCTCCCATATGATAATTCTTAGCTAAAAGTTTAAATAAAGCCATCGACCAAAAACATGGGACAGATGGTGCTGATGGCTCCCTAGGCGAAAACCGCTTCTAACATAAATGTTACGCCGAGCCACACCGACAAACAAATACTGGCTGCGAACAATAAGGCATATCCATTGCACCGTTTGCGGATTAATTTCATTTGCACCATACCTCCTCCAGTATAAATTTTAGGGAAGGGTGCCTCAAAAAGCATCCTTCGAAAGGATGAATTTGCAGAAAAAAGCCTCTCACCCTTTTGGGTGAGAGGCCGGTTAAACCCTGTATTTATGTAGTTTTATGTATCATTTTAACTTCTTTGATTCTTCAGCAGAGTGCTGATGAGTTCTGCCCGACTACCTACATCATATTTTGAAAAAATGTTCCTTGTATGTGTTTTTACAGTACTCTCACTGATAAACAAAGCCCCAGCAATTTCGCGGTTGGATTTGCCAGAAAGGATCAGATGCAGCACCTCCTGCTCCCGGGCAGTCAGCGGGTCAAGAGTTTTAATTTGACGAACTATGTCCGTTTGCTGTGACTGACCCATATTGTCATAGGCAGCAAGATAGGCATGGCTTTTCAGCAGTAAAACAAGCTGGTGGTTCAGCGGCGGCAGCATAACCAGGGTAACGCAAACCACCGTAAGGGCAATCACCGCAACCTCCGCGCCAGGAAGCCCCATGGATGTCACAGCCATTCCCAGGATGCCTCCGCAAAGGACCCCGAATACATTGGCGGAAAGACCGATGCCAAACGGCTGCGCCGGGTTATTGCTATAATCCAGCATTTCTCCCAGGATGCTCCACCAAAACAGGTCAAAGATACCGCAGGCTCCGAGCATCAGCGTATCCACAATCAGATAGTCGGAAGTGTTTCTCCCCAGCAGCATAAAGCCGATGAACGCTCCCATAATCATTGTCATTCCTACATACAAGAATTTAGAGCGGTTCGCCTTTATGGGCAGGTTGCGCATAATAGCGAGCGCCACGATGTAAGGCACGGCCCAATACCAGCTTACCAGCCCTGTCAGATGTTCAAAAGCGGGGTTGATGACCTGATACATCAAGCCCGAATTAATGGTGATGATAAAGACAAAAAGGCACAGCAATATTAGCGGGTTTTTAATGCCGCCATGGGTCTTATTTTCAAATGTTTTATTCTGCTCATTCTCCTGCTCCAACGGCAGCATCCAAATGAAGACCATGCCGATTACAAGGCAAAGCATAGAGAGACCTAGCCCGATAAAGGTTGACCTGTTAATGTCCACCACGTTGACTGCAATCATCAGCAAATTGGAATAAATCAGCACATCGGCACAGGGTTTAATACGCTCATTCTTGGGAGTAAAAGCCCTGAGAAAAAATCCCCATGCTGCCACCGCACAGCCGCTAAAGTATCCACTGACAATCAATCCACCCAACCATAGAGAGGAGGGAGCAAAAAAGAAGGGGATGGTAGCGGCTATGCATAAGCCCATGCCACCGAGCATCATGCTTCTGGCGGCTGCCTGTGATTTGACAAACAGACCGCAGGTAAAAAGTCCCGCGAAATGAGCGATAATTGCAGCTAGTATGTAACGGTCGGCGTCTATTCCATACAGATCCAGAAGGCTGTACAGCACCTGTCCCTCAAACAGAAAGGAGAGCAGGTACGCAAAAGAAAAGGAAAACGCCGCGACAGAAAGCCTGCGGGCATTTAAAGTCTTAAATCTGTTCATTTTATAACCTCCAGCTCATCGGAGGTTCCGTCTTTTTTAACCCATTCGTCTATATCAACGGTTTTGAAACGCCAGAACTTTCCCACCTTGGATGCAGGCATACCGCGCTGATCAATCCAATGCATGACCCTGTGGCGCTTCACGCCAAGATAATCGCAGACCTCTTGCAGAGATATCCATCTGTCTTGAATGTTGTTTTCTGTCATGGTAAGCACTTCACTTTCTTTCAGAGACATATGACTAATCATGTAATAATAATACTTCAGACAAGGTATAAAAGCAATCTATATTGTAGTTTTAAATTTTTCCATCAAGGTAATCACTGCAAGCCTAACCCACGGTGCTATTTATTAGATATCTTCTATTCCCGTATCTCTATAAATTTCTGCATAGCCTTTTTCGAGAAGCTCCATAAAATTATCATAGGGCATCTGCTTATAGGCGCCATTTTCATCAAAAATTTTTACTAGTTTGCTGTCAATTTTGGAAAGTCTCCATTTTACTTTTTGATCACCAAGATTAAAAATAATGGTTTCTCCACCGCATAATTCCATAATCATACCTTCTTTACAGCTTTTTATAATATATTCTACATATTATAAAGATTTCCTTTTATTTTCATAATCCATAGGAACGTCTAATTCTTACCTTAATACAAACTGACCTAATAGGTTTCTTAAGCAATTTTTAATGAAGAGAAGCGAAAGCGCTCTCTGAATTATAGAATTGTTAATCGGGTTCGTATTGAATCTTGACTCCTTTGGAGTTTAGATTCAATAAAACGAGGACGAAAGGCTTCATTGTTATAAAATTCTTCCAATGTGAACCTTTCTTTTATATAATGTATATATAAAAATTTATATGTCACGGGAGACTATATATGAGAGATATAAAGAAATTTTTTGTTATATTAATTGTTTTCACTTTTATAATGTCTATTTCATCTGTTTATTGTGATAATATTATTTACATAGCTTATTTCAACAAAATTCTTCAGCAGGGAGATACATTCATGGTATATATATCCGGTATCAATCCCAATGATAAGGTGAAGGTTACTTCAGATTTAAAAGCAAGGTCAGAAAAATATTTTCCTTATAAAAACGGGCAGCTGGCAATAGTTGGGGTAAGCTGTACCGCTGAGCCGGGAGAATACAGATATGACATACTCATATCTAGAGAAGGCAAGGTTTTAAGGGAAGTAGAGAATACAATAACAGTTAAGGAAAAGAATTTCAAAAAAGATTATATAACTGTATCAAAACAAACTCAGGAAAAGAAAAGTCAAGAAAACCTCAATTTTGATGCACAGCAAATTGCCAAGGCGAAGGCTAATCCTGTAGAAAAGCCTCTTTATCAAGGAAACTTTATAGCCCCAGTAGATGCAGAAATAAACACGGAATATGGAGCAATGCGTTATGTAAACGGAGTAAGGAGCAGTGTCCATTCAGGCTTGGACTTCAAAGCTAAAAGAGGAACTCCTGTTATGGCGTCCAACAATGGGAAAGTAGTGCTTGCCATGGAATTGAATGCATCAGGCAATACAGTGATTTTGGACCATGGACTTAACATATATACCTCATACTGCCATTTGGATACAATAAGTGTGGAAGTTGGAGATATGGTGCAAAAGGGAGATATAGTGGGCAATGTAGGCTCCACTGGATATTCCACCGGACCACATCTCCACTGGACTTTTTCAATAGGGAGACAGTCAACGAACCCGAAACCCTTTATGGAAGGCTATGGATCTCCCAATTTTTAGAAAGTATTTATTTGCATGTTGATAAAGAAATTCATTTCTTATATAATAATATAGTGTGTCAATAAAGGGAGAAAAGGATTTTCAAATATGGACACCCATGATTTTTTTATGAAAATAGCATTAGATGAAGCAAAAAAAGCTGAAGCTATGGACGAAGTACCTGTGGGAGCAGTGGTTGTCAGAAACGGTATTGTTGTCTCCAAAGCTTTTAATACGAGAGAAACATCTAAGGATGCCACATGTCATGCTGAGATAACAGCCATAAAAAGAGCCTGTGAATTTCTTGGTGGCTGGCGTCTTACAGGCTGTGACATGTATGTGACCTTGGAACCTTGTCTCATGTGCAGCGGTGCAATACTTCAAGCCAGGATTGAGAAACTATACATTGGGACAATGGATCCTAAAGCAGGTGCTGCAGGGTCTGTAATAAATGTTTTTGAAGATTACTGGTTTCATCATAAATGTGAGATATACACAGGAATACTTCAGGAGGAATGCAGCTATATTTTAAAGGACTTTTTTAAAAAGAAGAGATCCAAGTAATATTAAATATGGAGAGGTATCGAAGTGGTCATAACGGGGCTGACTCGAAATCAGTTTGGGAGCAATCCCACGCGGGTTCGAATCCCGCCCTCTCCGCCATAT
>NZ_JAWLCK010000022.1:0-31944 GCF_041687175.1 Lutispora sp. | reverse complement strand
ATATTATTATTTTCACTGAATATTATGGAATGATTTTTGCATAAATGTAGAATGACTTGGAACAGTTGTATTTAATTGTTTTAGGTAAATTAATTATTAAAATAGGAGGTAAGAAAATGAGAAAACCGGAACCTTTCAAAATTAAGATGGTAGAACCCATAAGGCTTATCCCAAGAGAAGAAAGAATCAAGGCATTAGAGAGGGCAGGATACAATCCCTTTTCATTAAGATCCGACGATATTTTCATAGATTTGTTGACTGACAGCGGCACTGGAGCCATGAGCGATAGACAATGGGCTGGAATAATGATGGGAGACGAATCCTATGCAGGCAGCAGAAGCTTCTATAAATTAGAAGCAGCAGCCCAGGATATATTCGGCTATAAATACATTATCCCTACTCATCAGGGCAGAGGGGCAGAGCAGATCTTCTTTCCTCAAATGATAAAGAAAGGCCAGGATGTATTGGGTAACATGCATTTTGATACTACCATGGCACATATAGAGCTGGCTGGAGGCCATGCAATAAATCTGGTACACGAGAGGGCATTCGATACAACGACACCCCATCCTTTCAAGGGAGATTTTGATTTAGAAAAGTTGGAAGACTACATCAAAACTAGAGGAGTAGAAAACATTGCCTTCCTCATCATGACTATTACATGCAACAGCGCAGGAGGCCAGCCTGTATCCATGGCTAACATGAGAGCAGTCAGTGAGATATGCAAAAAATATGGTGTAAGAGTATTCATAGATGCTGCCAGATATGCTGAAAATGCTTATTTCATAAAGACAAGAGAAGAAGGCTATGCTGACAAATCCATAAAAGAGATAGTTAGAGAAATGTTCTCCTATGCAGAAGGCTTTACTATGAGCGCTAAGAAGGATGCTATAGTAAACATGGGCGGACTTGTTGGTATTAAGGATGATGAAGAGCTTTATTTAAGCACAAGGTCTATAGTAGTTCCTTATGAGGGATTCCCAACTTATGGCGGATTGTCAGGAAGGGATATAGAAGCTTTGGCTGTGGGATTATATGAAGGTATAGATGAAGCATACCTGGAATATAGAATTGGCCAGATGGAGTATCTGGGGAAAAGGCTTATGGATGGTGGCGTGCCAATTCAGACACCTCCTGGAGGCCATGCTATATTTGTAGATGCCAAGAAGTTTTTACCTCATATTCCATACTACCAATTCCCAGCTCAGGCATTGGCAAATGCTCTATATATAGAAAGCGGAATAAGAGCTGTCGAGATAGGTTCCTTCTTATTAGGCAGAGATCCTGAGACAGGAGAGCAGAGGGAAGCAGATATGGAGCTTATGAGACTTACAATACCGAGAAGAGTCTACACCAACAGCCATATGGACTATATAGCTGATTCACTTATAGCATTACTGGACAAAGCATCGGAAATAAAAGGCGTTGAAATAGAATATGAACCAAAGGTATTGAGACACTTTACGGCAAGACTAAGACCTGTAAAATAGCAGATTGCAAATTAAGGGAGAAACAGGCCGCTGGAATTTTCCAGCAGCCTGTTTTTTTATAAGCCATAGGAAAGTATAAATTTCCTTAATATTAACTTGACCTAATGGCTTTCTTACTATTCGTTAACCTATATACATAACGAAAAGTAGAAAATATGAAAAATATATAACTATAAGTAGAAAACATTGCTATATAAATATATAATAGTAAATGGAGGTGAGTTTAGTGGATGATATAGATATTAAAATATTGAGAGTATTAGAAAAAGAGGGAAGGATTACACACGAAGAAATATCTAAGAGACTTAACTTATCCAGACCTGCAATTTATCAAAGAGTTACTAAACTAGAGCAGACAGGAGTCATAAAAGGGTATAAGACAGATATAGAATGGAGCAAAGCTGGACAGCCCCTCAGAGCTTTAGTTTTTATAAGTGTAAAAACTTCTGATTTCAATAGTCTTATGGATGAAATAGTAAGTTTAGATATTAAGGGCTTGGACATTGAAGAGTGCTTAAGGATTACTGGACAATGGTGTATTATGTTGAGAATAAGAGCTGAAGAAACAGCACAGATAACTCTATTGCATGATGAGGTTTTGAAAATTCAAGGAGTCACAGAGACCTTTACGATGCTGATTCTTTCAGAAAAAGGACTTAATTAGATTTGGAGGGTACTAGAAAATGAATAACTCTATAGCGCAATTATTGAAGTTTGAAAACGAAAAAGTTTTGGATTATCTACCGGGAAGCAAAGAAAGAACAGAAATTAAAAAAGAACTCAAATCTTTAAAAGAGGAAGTACTGGAAATTCCTTTGATAATCGGGGGTAAGGAAATAAGGACGGGAAATATAGGTCAATGCATTATACCCCATGATAACAAAAAAGTTATTGCCAAATATCATATGGCAGGGGAAACAGAAGTAAAAATGGCTATCCAAGCAGCTTTAGAAGCCAAAAAACAGTGGGAAAAGCTTCACTGGGAGCATAGAGCAGCTATTTTCATGAAAGCTGCAGAGCTAGCTTCAACTACTTGGAGGGCAAGGCTTAATGCTGCCACAATGCTATGTCAGAGCAAAACCTTTATTCAGGCTGAAATAGATTCGGCTTGTGAATTGGTAGATTTTTTGAGGTATAATGCTCAATGCATTTATGAAATATATAATGAACAACCTATGTCTGCAAAAGGCAGTTGGAACAGGATGGAATACAGACCTCTTGAAGGTTTTGTGTTTGCTGTATCACCATTTAATTTTACTGCTATAGGTTGCAACCTGGCTACCGCACCAGCTATAACAGGTAATGTGGTATTATGGAAGCCTTCTTCTGACGCCGTATATTCGTCCTACATGGTATTTAAGCTTCTTCAGGAAGCAGGCCTTCCTGATGGAGTAATTAACTTTATCCCTGGCAGCGGAGGGAATATAGGGAATATAGTATTGTCACATGAAAGCCTGGCAGGAGTTCATTATACCGGTTCTACAGAGGTATTCAGGACTATGTGGAAAGCTGTTGCCAATAATCTGGATAAATACAGAACATTCCCTAGGCTGGTAGGTGAGACAGGGGGTAAGGATTATATATTTGCTCACAATTCTTCCCGTGTTGATGCATTAGTTGCATCCATAATCAGAGGAGCTTTTGAATATCAGGGGCAGAAATGCTCTGCTGCTTCCAGGGCCTATATCCCAAGAAGCATCTGGCCGGAAGTGAAGGAAAAACTTATAAAAGAAATCAAAACAATAAAAGTGGGGGATGTAGAAGATTTCAGCAACTTCATGGGTGCAGTAATAAATCAAAAAGCATTTAACACCATAAAAGAATACATCGAATATGCTAAAGAGTCTAGAGAAACTGAAATTATTATTGGCGGTAATTGTGATGATTCAGTGGGCTATTTTGTAGAGCCTACAGTTATAGTTACCACAAACCCATATTTTAAAACCATGGTGGAAGAAATATTTGGTCCTGTTATTACAATTTATGTATACGAAGACGAAGATTTCGAGGATGCCATAAAAATATGTGAGAGAACTTCTCCGTATGGATTGACAGGTGCAATATTTGCTACTGATAGATATATAATTGCAAAACTGGAAGAGGAGCTGACCCACAGTGCGGGAAACTTCTATATAAACGACAAGCCTACAGGAGCTGTGGTGGGGCAACAGCCCTTTGGAGGAGCTAGAGCATCGGGAACCAATGATAAAGCAGGCAGCAAGTATAATCTGCTTCGCTGGATGAGTCCGAGAACTATTAAAGAAAACCTTAATTGTGTAACTGACTATAGATATGAAAGTAATATAGAATAGTATACACTGAAGGCAGGAATATATATCCTGTCTTTAATTTATAATTCATAGGAAAGTCTAAACTACCTTAGTGTTGACTTTCGGTCGTGATTGCAAGAAAGCCTTTCTTAGTTTTAAAATGTTTCAATTGGAAGCCTTTCTTACAATAAATAGGGAACAATTATGGAGACAATAAAGTCTAAGATAAAAGAAAGATTTGGAAAAGGTGGTGTTGAATGTGCATGACAATGGAAAACTCATGAGGAATGCTATGATTTTTATGCTCATTGTCTCTATGGTTCTATGTTCCATAGCTTTTGCTAAAGAGGAGACATACAATGAGTTACCTGCAGTGAAAGCTTTTTATACAAATGAAGTGCTTGAAGTGCCTTTTGATGAACCCCTTGCAGCAAATTCCATAAATAGAGACAATATTTATGTGAAGAATTCAAAAGGAGCAAAGATACCTATAGACAGAAATATAAGCAAGGATGGAAAAACCATAGTTATCAAACCTATGACAGAATATATTAGGGGTGAGACCTATACTCTATATATAAACAAAAATGTGAAATACAGAAACGGTAATTCTATTGGTCAGAATCTAAAAATGAACTTCACCATCATGGAGCAAATACCTGTTGAGCTTCCTACAGTAGATACAGCAGAAAATCTGGAGAATCTTATGAAAGAAGCAGGATTGGATCAAGAGCCGGACTATGCTGTGGGTATTGGAGGAGAAATCATAAGAGGATCCTTTGATACTGCTGCTACAAAAAAGCTTGCTGAAGCAGCGACGGCAGCTCCCTCTGGAGTAACCAGCGTCTCCGCCGAAGCTACATCAAGTCAAGCTGACTACTCAACAACAAATGTACAGGTTCAGGGAGTAGATGAGGCAGATGTGGTGAAGACAGATGGAGAATATCTTTATCAAGTGAACAATAGTAGAATAGTTATCGCAAAAATATATCCATCTAATGAAATGAAGATAGTAAAAATAATAAATATGGATGAAGAAAACCTTTATCCTTTGGAGCTTTATGTGGACCAACAGAGATTGGTAGTAATAGGCCATTCTAATAACAGCATCCCAATTATGAGGCCCATGACTATAGATGCAAGAATATCCATATACCCTCCCCGTTATTCTTACACGACAGTAAAGCTCATAGAGTACGATATAATGGACAAAAAGAACATAACAAAGACAAGAGAAATAGAGCTGGAAGGCGCCTATGTTTCTTCCAGAAAAATAGAAGATAAGCTCTATCTGGTATCAGGCAAAAGATTCAATTACTATCACATAATGAGAACTAGCCAGGAGAACTATACCCCTTCCTATAAGGATAGTGCCCTAGGTGATGAATTTATAAACATACCATATGATAAAATCGCCTATTTCCCAAATTGCATATCTGCCAACTATCTCATAGTTGCCGGAGTTGATCTGGGCAATCCCAAAGAAGGAGTAAATGTATCCACCTATTTGGGAGGTGGCCAGGATATATATGCATCTGCAGAAAATCTATATGTAGCATTGATAAGAAGAGAAGAAAAGCCTGATTATCCTCTGATACATGATTCTGCTAATCCACAAAAAGAGTATGACAATTATAGAGACAAAGAAACAATTGTTTACAGATTTGCAATGAATGAAGGTAAACTTATATGTACAGGCAAAGGCATAGTGCCTGGAGAAATACTGAATCAATTTTCAATGGACGAACATAATGAACATTTTCGAATTGCTACCACCAAGGGAGAAATATGGAGAGATGACGAACATACCTCCAAAAACAATCTTTATGTCCTTGATAAAGATATGAAAATTGTTGGTAGCATAGAAGATATAGCTCCTGGTGAGAAAATCTATTCAGTGAGGTTCATGGGTGACAAGGCATACATGGTAACCTTCAAGACTGTAGACCCGCTGTTTGTAATAGATTTAAAGGATCCGAAAGCTCCCAAGATTCTTGGGGCTTTAAAGATACCAGGCTACAGTGATTATCTCCATCCCTATGATGAGAACCACATAATCGGCTTCGGCAAGGATACAGTAGAAGTAGTGCACAAGGATATTCACGGTAATGAAAGAGGAACTACTGCATACTATTTGGGAATGAAAATAGCCATGTTCGATGTAAGCGATGTAGCCAATCCTAAAGAACTCTTTACCGAAAAGATTGGAGACAGGGGAACAACCTCTGAACTGTTAAACAACCACAAAGCACTCCTTTTCTCAAAGGAAAGGAATTTAATGGCCTTTCCTGTCACGGTTATGGAGGTAAATGAAGCAGACAAAGGAATCAGCCAGAATCAGGTACCTCAGTATGGCCAATTTACGTTCCAGGGAGCCTATGTGTATAATATCGACCTTACGGAAGGATTCAAGCTTAAAGGCAAGATAACTCACATAACAGATGATGAATATATGAAATCTGGCGCCTATTGGTATGACAACAGCAAAAATGTAGAGAGAATTCTCTACATCAATGACGATTTATATACAATATCTAAAGGCTTGATAAAGGCAAATGACATTAACAGTTTGAATCTGAAGGGACAACTTGAGATACCTTAGTAATAATATCTCCTTTGATTGATTATAGAAGACTCCTTATGATTTCTAAATAAGCCTCATATGCTAGGCTTAGTACACTCTCATCAAAGTCAAACCTATTATTATGATGGGGGGCAGCTAATTTGGTACCGAACATGAGGTATACAGATTTGCCCCCGTTTTTTTCTACTTCATTCATCATATAAGTAATATCTTCAGAGGCTCCCAATGATTTCCCTATTGTTACCTTCATGCCTTTCTTCTTTAGGATCTCGGCCAAACCATCTATAAAATCCTCAGGATAACTATTATAGGCCGGTGCTCCACCTGCTTCAACAACTCTGTACTTTACATCAAAGGACTTGGCACTGCCTTCTATGACATGATGAACCTTCTGGAGAAGAAGCCTATTTATATCTTCATTTTCGCCTCTTGTTTCTATTTCCATAAATGCTTTATGAGGGACTATATTTCTTGCTGTTCCTGCTTTGAGTATTCCCACATTAAGTCTGCTCATTCCACTTCCGAACTGAGTCAGGGTATGAAGATTCAAGGCACAGATGGAAGCTGCAAGCAACGCATTCTTGCCTATTTCCGGATTGGCTCCTGCATGAGCCGGTTTTCCTTCAAAATATATGTCCAGCTTGGAAGTAGCTAAAAATCCTATAGTACCACACACAACTTCATTTTCCTCGGCACCTAATCCTATATGGCCAGAGACTAAATAATCTGCATCTCTTAATATTCCTGATTCAACTATGCTTTTTGCACCTCTTACACCTTCCTCTGCAGGCTGGAAAATCAGCATGTATTTTCCTGACAGATGATGCTTTTCCTTCGCAAGCTGCTCAGCAACAGCAAGACCCAGAGCTATATGGCCATCATGGCCGCATGCGTGCATAGCATTTGGGTTTTTTGATGCGAAGCCTTCCATATTTGCTCTATGATCTTTATCGTTGCTTTCTTCAATGCCATTTGCATCAATATCAAATCGCAGGGCTATGACAGGTCCATCTCTGTGTGTATCCAATATGGCAACTGCTCCTGTATAGCCGTCTAAAATCTCGGATACATCAAAATCTGCATCTGTTGATATGGTATCTCTATGCTTCTCGATGATATCGTTATCGGGAAGCCCGATTCGTTCTCCATGAATTTCTTTTCCGTATTTTACCTCATAACCAAAGGACATTAAATATTTGATTATTTTTATTGTAGTCTCAAATTCCAGCCATCCTGTTTCTGCACATCTATGAAACTCTCTTCTTAAAGCAACAATTTTTTCATATTTATTGCCCACTATATCAACTTCCTTTCAAGTATAACAGTTCATTTAAAGAATATTATGGTTCCGCTTATAGTATAAATTATATTAACAAAGATGGGCACTATGCCAAGAAATTATTGAAATCTCCTAGCTGGCCACTTTGTTAAAAAAAATAAAAAGGGGGATTCATATGAAAGTCAACACCAATACTGGGCAAAAACAAAAAACCGGAGGCTTCCTGGGCTGGGTTGAAAGGGTAGGAAATAAGATACCCCATCCATTTATACTCTTCCTGTGGCTAATCCTTATCATCTGGATCATATCCTTTATATGTGCAAAGGCCGGAGTAAAGGTAATAGATCCTGTTAAAGGAGAAGAAGTTATAGCGAAAAATCTGCTGTCAGGAGAGGGAGTTACTTTTGCATTGACCAACGTTATAAAAAACTTTACAGGCTTTGCTCCTTTAGGATTAGTTCTGACCATGGCTTTAGGTATAGGGCTTGCTGAAAGAATAGGTCTCATGTCAGCATTTATGAGAAAGACCATATTAGGAGCTTCGCCCAAAATAGTAACCTTTATTATAGCTGTGATAGGTGTATGTGGCAATATAGCCTCAGATGCGGCTATAGTTATTGTTCCGGCTATTGCAGCCATGATATTTTTGTCGCTGGGAAGACATCCCTTGGCTGGCATAGCCTTAGGTTATGCATCAACTACTGCAGGATTTAGTGCCAACTTGATAATAGCAGGTACTGACGGCTTGCTTTCAGGAATAACAAATGAGGCATCAAAAATTGTAAATGGTATAGAAATTCCTGTGACAGCTAATTGGTACTTTATGGCCTTTTCCACTATTATACTAGCCATTATAATTACATGGATAACAGAAAAAATAATTGAACCAAGGCTGGGTAAGTATACAGGCAAAAAGCAGATAGAAGAAGAGAAACTATCACCAGAAGAAAACAAAGCATTAAAGAAGTCTGGAATTGCTGTGCTGATCTACCTTGCAATCTTAGTAGCTCTTGCGGCACCTAAAAATAGTTTCCTAAGGAATCCTACAACTGGTTCGCTGATTAGCGGTTCAACATTGATGTCAGGCATTATACCTCTATTACTCATATTGTTCCTTGTTGCAGCTATTCCTTATGGTAAAGCAATGGGGAAAATAAAGAAAAGTGGAGATATACCAAAATATATGAACTTAGCTATTAAGGATATGGCTCCCTTTATAGTTTTAGCATTTATAATAGGTCAGTTTATAGCATATTTCAATTGGAGCAATCTGGGATACATTTTGGCAGTCAATGGAGCAGATGCTCTGAAAGCAGCTGGATTCACAGGAATACCTCTATTCGTTTCATTCATATTATTCACCACATTTGTTAATCTTTTTATAGGTAGTGGTTCTGCTAAATGGGCACTATTAGCACCCATATTTGTTCCAATGTTTTATCTGCTAGGCTATAATCCAGCTTTGACACAGATGCTATATAGAATAGGAGATTCAACAACTAATATTATCTCACCTCTATTCCCTTACTTTCCAATAATTCTAGGTCTTTTTGCTGAATATGATGAGGAAGCAGGCGTAGGCACTGTTTTATCCCTTATGATCCCTTACAGCATGATAATGTTACTGGTATGGATGGTTTTGGGAATTATATGGTTCGTTGCAGGATTGCCTCTGGGACCTGGAGGAGGATTGCTTTTATAATATTATGATTGATAGATTGGATGCTTTAATAAAAAAGAATATTGATAAAGTAATAGCCATTAGAAGGGACATACATGAATACCCGGAATTAGGAATGGAAGAATTCAGAACATCTGCTAAAGTTGCAGAGGAATTGGAGAAACTGGGCATTGAAACTCAAAAAAATATAGGAGGAACAGGTGTTGTAGGACTTATTAAAGGCAGAGCATCAGGGAAAACCATACTCCTCAGGGCGGATATGGATGCATTGCCTATTGATGAGCTTACGGATTTGGAGTATAAATCAAAGGTTCCTGGAAAAATGCACGCCTGTGGACATGATGTTCATACCTCAATATTATTGGGCACAGCAATGGTTTTATCGGAGCTCAGGGATGAGATAAAGGGGAATATCAAGCTTGTTTTCCAGCCTGCAGAAGAATGCAATCCCACTGGCGGAGCAAGATATATGATAGAAGACGGTGTATTGGAAAATCCAAAGGTAGATGCAGCTCTCGCACTTCATGTATGGGATCTGCCCTTAGGGCAGGTGGCATTGAAATCCGGACCAATAATGGCTCAATCCGATAGAATTTTTATTACAATAAAAGGCAAGAGTTCTCATGGAGCTCAACCTCATGAGGGTATAGATGCTATAATAGCTGCAGCCCATGTAATAACGGCATTGCAGACTATAGTAAGCAGAAAAATCGATCCTATGGATAGCGCTGTTGTCTCAATAGGTAAAATAAATGGAGGCAGCAGATATAATGTGATAGCAGATACAGTTAGCATGGAAGGAACAGTAAGGCTTTTCGATGCAAAAGTAGCCACTGTAATACCTGATATGATTAAAGAGATAGTGGCAAATGTATGCAATGCCTTTGGCTGTGAGCACGAATTCCAATATGTTAACGGTTACCCCCTCACCATAAACGATGATGTATTGACAGAAGAAGTAAAAAACAGCTTCATAAAGGTGCTGGGCGAGGATAATGTAATAACAGCACAAAGACCTGCCTCAGGTGGAGAGGATTTTTCCGAGTTTGCTAAATATGTACCTTCTGTATTTTATTGGCTTGGTATAAGAACTGATATTAATAAGGACAAATGCGTCATCCACAATCCAAATTTTGTGGTGGATGAAAAGGCTATACCTATAGGAATAAAAACTATGTGCGCAGCTGCATTGGATTGCTTAAATAATGAAGATTAATGATATAATAAAACCAAGATTTAAGGAATCTAATAATATTAAAAAGCTTAAATAAGATTCAAAGATATTATGAGGGGGCAGGTAATATTAGTCAGAGGATTTTAACTCCTAATGTTTTCTGCCCCCTGATTTCTACTTCCTTTACCCATAATGATTTTATCATTTCTTAGGAAATCACTAATAGCTTCTTTATTATCTACTGTTTCATAAATCAATCTGCCAGCAGATCCTTATCTATCTTGTTGCTATTGTGACAGCCTTCACAAGCTTCTGAATCACTGGTTTTCTCAAAAGTATGAAGGAAAATCCAATATAATGATGATTGATATACAAAACGAACTTGTAAAATAATATTTAGTATATTAGAATAAAAATACAATTTAGTATTATCAAAATATATAGAAAATTAAGATAAAGGGTGGTCGTAGTGGTTGAGGAGGTTATTAGCAGAATTTGCAGTTTGAAAAAAACAGATGAAAGACATGTTATTAATCATCAATTACTAAAGCATGCAAGACCTTTTATGAAAGAATTGTTTTCTCTTGCAGACGAGCCAGTGTTTGTTCTGTTTACAGATTCTGAAGGATGCATAATTGAAGTTATTAAGAATATGAATTCTATGAAGCTTGAATCTGTCCTTAGCTATATAATTGGAGACAAGATTGATGACAAGTATATCTCGCCAACAATATATAATAAGCCAAATGAAGTATACTACACTGACCATGATGGAAGAGAGATTAATATATCTTTCATAACTACACCAGTAAATCTTGGGGATAAAGTTATAGGAACAATTACTATTATATGCGAGCCTGAGCATATGAATATTCATACATTACCAATGGCAATGGCTGCATCTAAAGCTATATCTGCTATGGTAGAAATGGAGAACAATAAAAATGAGTTACTTTACAGAAATCAATGTAATAATGCAATAGTTAACTCCATAACTGACGGTTTGCTTATTGTGGATAAGGACGGATACCTTACATATATAAATCAGATTGGAATAGAAATGCTGGGTTTGAAACATAAGAATCCTATAGGTAAACATGTAACGGAACTGGTGGACTTCAAACCTGTTATACTGGAAGTTTTAGAAACAGGCAAAGGGTATGTTGATAAGGATATTATAGTCACTACTTCATTAGGAGAAAAGATAAGATTTATAAAGACTGCAATACCTATAAGGGATGATGAAGGTAATCTTATAGGAGTTGTGGATAGTTTCAAAAAAATAAAGACGGTGAAAAATTTTGTAAACAACTTCATGGGTTCCTATGCTAATTATTGTTTTGACGATATTATAGGAAGCAGCAAAAACTTAGCTGAATGCATAAGGTTGGCAAAGATTGCATCTAATAGTACTTCTAATGTATTAATATACGGTGAAAGCGGAACGGGCAAAGAGATAATAGCTCATTCCATTCATAATGCCAGCAGCCGTAGGGATAAGCCCTTTATCTCAGTAAACTGTGGTGCAATACCCAGAGAGCTTTTAGAAAGTGAGCTTTTTGGATATGAACCGGGAGCCTTTACAGGAGCCTCAAAAAAAGGGCGCGTAGGAAAATTTGAGCTTGCTGATGGAGGAACTCTGTTTCTCGACGAAATAGGGGATATGCCATTGGATATGCAGGTAAAGCTATTGAGGGTTATACAGGAGAGAAAGATTACCAGAATAGGAGGTAATATTACCTTTGACATTGATGTGAGATTGATTACCGCAACTAATAAGAATTTGCTGAAATACAGTGAATTAGGGCAATTCAGGAAGGACTTATACTATAGAATAAATGTATTGAATATTAATCTTCCTCCCTTGAGAGACAGAAAATCAGACATAGATGAGTTGGTACCCTTTTTCATAAATAAACTGAGCAGCAAGTTGGATAAGAGAGTTATAGGTATAACGGAAGAAGCTTTGAAAATACTTAAGCAATACAATTGGCCAGGCAACATTAGAGAATTGGAAAACATAATAGAAAGAGCCATAAACATTTCTAATGGAGAATTCATAACAAAATATGAACTTCCGAGAGAAATACTGGATTGTGGAAAGATTCAGGATGACGATATGAAAAATGATTATTTTAAGATTGAACCCTTAGATATAATAGAAAAAAGAGTAATTGAAAAAGCATTACATATTACCAGCGGTAATATATCTAATGCAGCAAACTTGTTGAATATAACACGCAATACAGTTTATAACAAAATGAAGAAGTATAATATAGAATATAAGTAGGTTAGCAAAATGCTCAAAAAATTAGCAATGCTAATTTTTTGAGCATTTTTTTTGTTCAAAATTTACACATCTTACTCATTTCTAGCATAATGCTTCGATACTGTTTGACTTTTAAGCATATAAAAGAGCAATTCAAAAAATGTTTTAAAGCAATGTAGTTATGAGATTCTTAGGTTAATTTTATTGTTTTTTTAACAAAGCAAATAAATTTATAATTAAATATAGAAAATTCGGAATAATGTGGCACAAAGATTGCATTATGCGTTTTTATACCGGTTTTAATAGCTAAGAAAGTTTATAGGGGGTATGTATTTTGATGGACTACACTAGAGAACAACTTCTTGACTTCTATGAAACCATGGTCAAAATCAGGTTTTTTGAAGAAAAAGTTGAGAAGTTATTTCTTGCAGGTGAAATTCCAGGCTTTGTACATCTATATATAGGTGAAGAAGCAATAGCAACAGGAGTATGTGCCAATTTAAGAAAAGATGACTATATAGAAAGCACCCACAGAGGGCATGGTCATACCTTGGCAAAGGGGGCGGACTTGAATGGCGCCATGGCTGAAATTTTTGGCAAGTCAACGGGACTGTGCAAAGGCAAAGGCGGATCCATGCATATAGCAGATTTCAAAGTAGGCATGTTAGGCGCTAATGGAGTAGTAGGAGGAGGCTTTAACTTAGCCGTCGGTGCTGCTCTTGCAAACAAGATGAAGGGAACGGACAATGTAGCAGTTGTATTTTTCGGAGACGGGGCATCAAATAGAGGAACTTTTCACGAGGCAGCTAATTTGGCATCGGTATGGAAGCTTCCCGTAATATTTTTAAATGAAAATAATGAATGGGCATCTACAACACCCACCCACACATTGACATCTGTGAAGAATATATCTGATAGAGCAGTAGGATATGATATGCCTGGTATTACCATAGATGGAAATGATGTTTTCAAGGTATACGAAACAGTTAAAGGAGCTGTGGAAAGGGCAAGGCAGGGAGGCGGACCTACTCTTATAGAATGCAAGACTTATAGAATCAAAGGTCACTTTGTAGGGGATCCGGAAATGTACAGAACTAAGGAAGAAGTAAATTCAAGATTTGAGAAGAATGATCCAATAAAGAATTTTGAGAAGAAAGTCTTGTCTCAAGGATTGCTAACTAAGTCAGATTTAAATCAGGTAGAGCAGAAAGTTCTCAAAGCAATTGAAGAAGCTGTGGAGTTTGCAAGGCAAAGCCCCTATCCTGAACCATCAGAGCTCTACACAGATTTATATGTTTAGGAGGAATTGAGATGAGAGAGATCACATTTTCACAGGCAACCCTTGAAGCAATGTCAGAGGAAATGGAAAGAGACAGCAGAGTATTTGTAATGGGAGAAGATATCGCAAGACAGGGAGGCATATTCGGACAATTTAAAGGACTTCCGGATAAGTTTGGAACTGACAGAGTATTGGATACACCTATATCTGAAACAGCAATAATAGGAGCTGCCGTAGGAGCAGCATTGGCAGGTATGAGACCTGTTGCAGATATGCACTTTGCAGATTTTATCGGAGTATGCATGGATGAAATATTTAACCAAATGGCAAAAATCAGGTATATGTTTGGTGGACAAACTACAGTGCCGGTTGTTGTAAGAGCTCCTGATGGAATTGCCTCCAGGGCTGCAGCTCAGCATTCTCAATCAGTAGAAGCTTGGTTTGCTCATATTCCTGGCATAAAAGTAGTAGCACCTTCAAATCCGGCAGATGCAAAGGGACTCTTAAAATCTGCCATAAGAGATGATAATCCAATAATCTACTTTGAAAACAAGATATTGTATAAGCAAAAAGGTCCGGTGCCTGAAGGAGAACATCTAGTTCCCATTGGAAAAGCAAATGTGATTAGGGAAGGAAAAGATGTTACCGTAGTATCCTACTCTATAATGATTCAGCAGGTACTAAAGGCTGCGGATATATTGGAAAAAGACGGAATATCAGTGGAAGTAATAGACTTGAGAACCATTTCACCAATAGACAAGGAAACCATATTGGAATCAGTGAAGAAAACTCACAGATTGGCTATAGCTCATGAAGCAGTTAAATCCTTCGGTGTCGGCGCTGAGATAGCAGCTATGGCTGCAGAGGAAGCAATAGGGTACTTAGATGCTCCAGTGTTGAGATTTGGAGCCCCATTCACTCCTGTGCCCTTCGCCCCAACATTGGAAGATGCTTATAAGGTGTATGGGGAGGATATTGCAAAGGGTATCAGAAAAATGTTTTAAATTATAATTTTGGAGGGAGAAAAATGAGAAAAAGAACTATTAAAATTTTGTCACTGATATTATCACTAATTATAATTTTGACCGGATGTGCTAAGCCCGCTGAACAACCAGCCGCTTCTTCATCTGGGGATGCAAAGGCTGAAAAACCCATTGAATTAAAAATGGGTATAACATCATCTGAAACTTCCAGTTGGTATCAAGGTGCACTTAAGTTTGCTGAATTGGTAAAGGAAAGAACCAATGGAAAATATGATATAAAAGTATATCCAAATGAGCAGTTATCCGGAGGCAACCAGGCAAAATCTATAGAGCTATTAAAAGCCGGAGCAATGGATTTGAGCTTGCATTCTAACATTATATATTCAGTAATGGACGAAAAATTCAGTGTAGTAAGCTTACCATGGCTCATGCCTGATAATGAAACTGTAGATGAGAAGATTCATGGAGAAGGCGGAGAAGCATTAAAGAAGCTTTTATTGAATAATGGAATCGTAGGCTTAGGCTTTGGTGAAAACGGATTCAGGCAACTTACCAACAGCAAAAAAGAAGTAAGAACCCCTGAAGATATAAAGAATATGAAGATCAGAATACCGGGTATGAAAATGTATATTTCCCTGTTTACAGCATTAGAAACCGATCCAATAACAATGAACTGGTCTGAAGTGTTTACTGCATTGCAGCAGAAGACTGTTGATGGACATGAAAATCCTCTAGATACAATTCAATCTGCAAAGATTCATGAGATACAGGATTATTTGACCATATGGAACTATTCCTATGACACAATAATATTAGGCATGAACAAAGCAAAATTCGACAGCTTAGATGCTGAAACTCAGAAGATATTCCAGGAATCTGCTGTTGAAGCAATGGCTTATCAAGTGAAGCTGAACAGAGAGTTGGAAGCAAAGCATCTCGAAAACTTTAAGCAAATAGGTATGAAGATTACTGTATTGACACCTGAAGAGATAGCTGCCTTCAGAGAAAAGGTTCAATCCGTATATGATGAATACGAAGAAAAAATAGGAAAGGAACTACTAGATGCATTCAGATAATCAAAACTAATATGTCTTGATATTAGGATAAGTCCTGTATCTGATTCGCAGGACTTATCCTTTAAAAAAGATAAAGGAGTTTTAATATATGAAAAAGTTTTTTAGCAATTTTGAAAACCATATAATGGCTGGAGCACTTTTCATAATGACATTTATAACAGTTATAAATGTGGTATCCAGGAAGTTCCTGCACCTTTCCATGTCTTTTCTGGAGGAAATAACTACCGCTATGTTTATATTGATAAGCTTATTAGGAACTGCAGCTGCCGCACGAAAAGGTGCGCATCTAGGACTTAGCATATTCACTGACTTAATACCGAAGAAATACCAAAAGTATGTAACAGCTTTCAGCACAATATGTGCAGTGTTTTTCTCTTATTTCCTTATAAGGTATGGCATAGATATGGTAATATCAGAAGTTAAATCAGGTCAAACCACACCATCCTTAGGCTGGCCAGAATGGATATTTGGTCTTGCTATTCCTGTAGGCGGGCTTATGATACTCATCAGATTTATCGAGTTTGGGCTAAAATCTTTCAGAGCCAAGGAGGATGAGAGATGTCAGTAGCAGGTTTGTTATTTTTAGTATTTGCAATACTATTATTCTTAAATGTACCTATTGCTTTAAGCCTTGGAATTTCATCCATAATAGCTATGCTTGCGGCAGAAACCCCAATGATAATGCTGCCTATTAATGTTTATTCCAGCATAGGCAAATTCACTTTGCTTGCTATACCCTTTTTCGTTCTCGCTGGTAATGTAATGGAAAAAGCAGGTATATCTGAGAGGTTGATTAACCTTGCCAATAAAGCTGTTGGACATAAAAAGGCAGGACTTGCAATAGTATGTGTTATTACATCTTGCTTTTTTGCTGCCATATCCGGTTCAGGACCAGCTACTGTGGCTGCATTGGGTGTAATAATTATTCCTGCTATGATAAAAGCAGGATATAATGACGGAATGTCTTCAGCTCTTATGGCTACTGCAGGTGCAATTGGTATCATCATACCCCCAAGTATAGCTTATGTAGTATATGGAGCTATTGCGGGAGTATCAATTGGTAAAACTTTTGTAGCAGGGATAATGCCAGGCATATTGATGGGCACAGCCTTAATCATTGCATGTATCATATTGGTTAGGAGGCTAGATATAGTACAGCAGGAAAAGGCATCAACTAGGGAAGTATGGGCAGCCTTTAAAGAAGCAGTCTGGGGTCTTTTGATGCCTGTTATAATTTTGGGAGGTATATACGGAGGCTTTTTCACTCCTACAGAAGCTGCTGCAGTTTCTGCAGTATACGGCATAGTAGTAGGAGTATTCATATATAGGGAGGTTAATCTTAAAAATCTTTATGAAATATTGGTAGAATCAGCAGTACAATCTGCGGTTGTTATGATAATAGTTGCATGTGCTAGTCTTTTTGCATGGATAGTGACAACCCAGGGAGTAGCTGCTATGGTAAGCAACTATCTTCTCCAGATATCCAACAGTCAATATTTGTTCCTATTGATAATAAATATTGTGTTATTGATTGCAGGGTGTTTTATAGATGCTGTATCAGCCTTATATATATTCGTACCGATTATGTTGCCGGTAGCTTTGCAATTAGGATATGACCCTATAGCCTTTGGCATTGTAATGACTATGAATTTAGCTATAGGACAAGTAACGCCTCCTGTTGGTGTGAATCTATATGTGGCCTGCGGAATCTCAAAGGTAAGTTTGAAGGATATATCCAGAAAAGTAATACCTTTTGTTATAGCTTCAATAATATCTCTATTATTGATAACCTATATCCCTCAATTATCTTTATGGCTTCCAAACATGATGAAAATGAAATAGTTTCTGGTCAGAGGAGGAAATTTGATGGCATATGTAATAAAAATACCAAAATTAGGTTTAACAATGACAGAAGGCACAGTATTCAAGTGGCATAAAAAAGAAGGCGAAGAAGTAAAATCAGGAGATATATTATTGGAATTGGCAACGGATAAGCTTGTAAATGAAATAACAGCGGAAGAAGATGGTGTACTGAGAAAGATAATTCTAAAAGAAGGAGAGACTTCAGCTGTAGGAGCTCCTGTTGGAATAATAGCAAAAGCTGATGAGGATATAGCAAATCTATATGATGATGGAGATACAGAAATCCAAGACAAC
Organism: Lutispora sp.; assembly: GCF_041687175.1. Lineage (NCBI taxonomy): Bacteria > Bacillati > Bacillota > Clostridia > Lutisporales > Lutisporaceae > Lutispora > Lutispora sp. The sequence goes on along the minus strand of NZ_JAWLCK010000022.1, from coordinate 13,702 downwards.
ATTTCAAGTGAAGCACAACAAAAGATTGAAGAACCTGCTGCTTCACAAGTGGTTAATAAAGGTGACTATGTACCAGCTACACCCTATGCAAAGAAAATTGCCAGAGAAAATAACATTGACTTAAAGCTGGTGGTTGGCAGTGGAGAAAATGGAGTAATACTAGCTAAGGATGTACAGCAGTTTATGGACAAAAATAAAGCTGCAGTTAAGGCATCACCTATGGCTAAGAAACTGGCAATGGAGATGGGCGTTGACTTAACATCCATTGACAAGGTTGGGCGAATTATGAAGGAGGATGTGTTAAAAGTCCCCTCAAAGCAACAAGCAGAGGGCAGACAAAGAACAGCGTCACCATCAAGGATTAGAAAAATAATAGCCGAAAGAATGCTGGATAGTTCACAGACCACTGCTGCAGTCACCTACAATATGGAAGTTGATGTGACAGAACTGAAAGGACTTAGAGGAAAAATAAACAAACACTATGAATCAAAGGGAATTAAATTCTCCTATAATCATCTATTTATGAAAGCTATAGCAAAAGCTTTGATGGAGAACCCAGAGATGAATGCATCCTTCGATGGGGAAACTATCCTTTATCATGATTATGTAAATATGGGTATTGCAGTAGCTCTAGGTAAAGAACTTATAGTGCCTAATTTAAAAAATGTTCATAGCAAGACTTTGGAGGAAATAGCAATAGAGACTGAAGTGTTGATAAAGGCAGCAAGAGAAGGCAAATTAGAAGCCGATGACTTAAGCGGTGGTACATTTACCATAACAAATCTAGGCTCCTTTGGAATGGATTGTTTTACACCCATTATAAACAAACCGGAAGTAGGCATATTGGGTATTAACACCATAAAGGATAAGCCAGTAGTATTTGAAGGTGAAATAACAGTAAGAGCAATGACTAATATAAATCTTACGGCAGATCACCGATTGGTTGATGGAGCAGTAGCGGCAGTATTCCTCAGCAGAGTAAAAGAAATGCTGGAGAACCCATGCCTCATATTGGTATAAAACTTAGAAGAAGGTGAGGACATGAAAAGTATTGTTGTAATAGGCGGGGGAGTAGGAGGATATGTGGCTGCCATAAGAGCAGCACAGTTGGGCGCTAAGGTTACTCTCATAGAAAAAAATAATATAGGCGGTACTTGCCTTAACGAAGGTTGTATTCCTACAAAGGTTCTTCTCCATACTGCTGAATTATACAGTGACTTATTAGCCGGGGAGGAATATGGTTTGAGGATAAATGGAGACATCTCTGTAGATTGGCAGGCGCTTCAAAAAAGAAAGGCAGATGTAATAAAGCAATTAGTCGGTGGAGTAAGAATACTACTGCAGTACAATAAAATAGAAATCATAAACGGAACTGCTAAAATAAACACACCAAAAAGTGTATCTATAGCAAAACCAAATGGTGAAATCCAAAGAATTGATACTGATAATACAATTATAGCTACCGGATCCGAACCATTCATACCTCTAATTCCGGGGGTTGATTTAGAGGGAGTAATTAATAGTACGGGAGCCCTAAGCATAGAGGAAATACCAAAAAGCATAACCATAGTAGGCGGAGGCGTTATAGGAGTAGAGTTTGCCCACCTGTTTAATACTCTGGGTGCTGAGGTTAGCATAGTGGAAATGATGCCTGATATTCTCCCCAGAATAGATGGTGAAATAGTTTCCTTGATGAGGTCTCACTTGGAAAATAAAAATATTAAAATATATACCAGCGCAAAGGTTGCCTCTATAAGCAAAAATGGAGATATGCTAAATGTCAATGTGAATACAAAAGATGGTTCTATAATATTAAAATCAGAAAAAGTACTTATGTCTGTAGGCAGAAGAGGCAGACTTGAAGGCTTGAATGTAGAAGAAGTTGGAATAAAAACAGAAAGAAATCTTATAGCAGTAGATGACAACATGGAAACAAATGTAACAGGCATCTATGCCATAGGAGATATTACTGGCAAGAACATGCTGGCCCATGTAGCATCAGAGCAGGGTATTATTGCAGCACAAAGTATAATGGGCATAAAGGATAAAATGGACTATAAGGTAATACCCTCGTGTATATATACCAGTCCTGAGATAGCTTCTGTAGGAATGACGGAAGAAGAGGCAAAATCAAAGGGAATAGATTATAAAAAGGGAGTTTTCCCATTGATGGCCAATGGTAAATCTATAATATCCAATGAAACATCAGGTTTTGTAAAAGTTATAGCAGATAGTAAATATGGTGAGGTTCTGGGAGTTCATATTATTGGATCAAGGGCTACGGATATAATTGGAGAGGCGGCTTTGGCCATTAAATTGGAAGCAACGGTAGATGAGCTTATATCAACCATACATGCCCATCCTACTGTATCAGAATCAGTTAAAGAAGCTGCTTTATCAGTGAAAAATAGAGCCATACACAATGTAAATAATTAATTGGGTTCTGGAGGGGCATTATGGATGTAAGAAAGTACTTTAAAGATTCGGATATCAAGAGAATTGTAGTAGGAAGGATACCCAAAAACACTGATTTGCTGACAGGCATTAAGGAAGTCTGCAAGTCATATGACATAAGCCATGGTTATATAGCCAGCTTAATAGGAAGCCTGAAAAATGCAAGATTCGTATATGCAATAAATGACGAAAAAGCAAATATGGGCATAAGATATAGCGATCCGGTTTTGCTGGATGGACCGTTGGAAATACTTGCAGGACAGGGGATTATCGGGCTAGAGGATACAGATGAATTATCTGTACACCTCCATATGCTAATCAGCGATGAAAAAATGAGGGTTTTTGGCGGACACTTCATTGATGGTGGAAATGATGTTTTAGTTACAGCAGAAATAATAATTCATGAGATAGATGAGGTTGAAAATCGTAGAGTCTATGACGAAGATACAGGTTTCTTATTATTTAAAGTCAGATAGGCTAGGCAATATCATAACACAATTGAAAACAAGTCCTCTTTGTAATATAATATTAGGGTAAAATTACAAAGCAAGGGAGTCGTATCATGAGCTTATTAGAAACTTGGAGAGAAACCGCCTATAAAGGCGAGAACCCTAATGTACAAAAGAAGTTTTGGAAAGAATACTTTGACATTGAGAAGGGCATATATGAGAAGTTACTTACAAATCCTGAGGAAGTAGTAAAAGGCACTGTGAAAGAATTAGCCGAAAGCTATGGCACAGATGTGCTTCACTTTACCGGCTTTCTGGACGGCATAAACTCAAGCCTTAAAGAGCCCAACAATCTTGAGGAGCTTGGAGAAGATTCAGAGGTTCACTTGGCTATAGATGTAGAAGAGCTTTACTACAACATGTTGGCAGCTAAGGCAAAATGGCTCTATACATTGCCGCAGTGGGACAACATACTCAGCGAGGAAAAAAGAAAAGAGATAACCAAAAAGCAAAGACTATCAGGTACTGTTATAAAGGAAGAGAAAGTGGGTAGAAATGATCCCTGTCCCTGTGGCAGCGGTAAGAAATATAAGAAATGCTGCGGTGCAAACATATAAAAATAGCCTCCAAACACGGGGGTTATTTTTTTGTTTCTATATATTTGAAGCAGCAATGCCTCTAGCATATAATTTATATATATAAAAATATCTCTTTGGGATATATAATAGAAATAGGAAATAACGAAAGGTGGGTCATAATGACGATATACAAAGGCAAAAAAAGAAACCTAAAGATTACAGGTATAGTTTTTTTCTGCTTTGTTGCAATGATTCTCACATTATTATTATTTACTGAAAGAGGATTTTTTCCATGGCTTTTTACAGTTTTTTTACTTCTAATGTGCATACCTACCTATAGCGGAATGATACTAAGTATCAAAATGGACGAAAATAAACTGGTAATAAGAAGACCTTTCAGTTGGCAAACTCTTAAAATATCCAACATAGCCTTTTGCGCTGTCCATGATATTGGAGAGGGTCAATCCACATTGTATATATTTCCAAAGCAAAAATGGGCAGGCAGAGAAAGTATAAAAGGAATAAAAACTACTATGTCCTATGAAGAAGCAGTTGAAGCTTTATCAAAGGGAGGAAGGATACAAGACTTCAAGGTTAACTTTAGTAGGGCTTTTAAGGTTCCTGTATCCCTAGTGGAAAATGGAGATGAACTCAAAGAGAAAATTCTGGACTGTGTAGACGAACTCCACTATAAAGTTTTCAGCAATTAATCAGATTATTATTGATTTCTGAATCATTGAGTCGTATAATCATATTAGATATTTAAATAATTGTCTAAATATCTAATATAATTTATTGGAGGAGGCCTGAATATGTCTTTGCTCAACATGCCTTTTAAAGCCTTGTCCGATCCTACACGTCGAAAAATAATACAAATGCTTAAGGAAAAAGATATGACTGCAGGTGAGATAGCAGATCATTTTGATATGACAAAGCCAAGTATATCCCATCATCTAAGCATACTTAAGCAAGCTGAACTGGTAACAGATGAAAGAAAAGGCCAAAACATTTACTATTCGTTAAATACCACTGTGTTTCAAGAGTTGATCAACTGGTTTTTTAATTTTACTGATAAGAGGGGAGGGTCAACAGGTGAAGAAGATTGATTATAATTTGAAAAAAGAGCTGCCGCTGATACTTATGATAATAGCTGCATTTGCTATCAGTATATACTTCTACCCTATGCTACCAGATAGAATTCCAACCCATTGGAATTTTAAAGGAGAAATAGACGGGTACTCTGGAAAGCTGTCAGGTGCATATATGCTCCCTGTAATGAATTTGGCAATGTATGGACTTTTCATAATACTGCCATCAATAGATCCCAGGAGAGAAAACTATAAACTATTCAGCAGCACGTATATATATTTCAGATACTTGTTTCACATATACTTCCTGGGAATGCATGTAATAGTTATTGCTGCCGCTTTAGGTTATAATGTGGACACGGGAAGACTGGTTATGCTTGCTGTATCTTTGCTTTTCATGTTAATGGGTAATGTGATGGGAAGAGTAAAACACAATTATTTTGTTGGAATAAAAACACCTTGGACTTTGGCCAGTGAAGAAGTTTGGAAAAAAACCCACAGGCTCGCTGCATTGCTTTGGACTATAGCAGGATTCTTAGGAGCTGTATTTGCACTTCTTAGGGTAAACTTAGGATGGATATTTATTATTATATTGATGGTCCCAGCCTTGGTACCCGTAATATACTCATATATTATATTCAATAAGATGAGAAAAACAGGCAGCTGATAATGCCTGTTTTCTCATCTTCGACCATCTGCCAGCACCACTGCTGTAAGAGGTGGAGAAGCTCCCAAGAGGCCTATGGCATATATGGTGTAGGCTCTTCCTCCTCTGAACGTCAATTGGGGCAAACCTAAAACTACATTTGGAGTGCCTGCTATAAGAACTCTTAAGGTGTAAATATTAGGCTCTACACTGATATACTCAGCAACTCTACCAAAGGTTACACCACTAAATAATGCTCGGCCTGTTTCGTCTACAACATCTAGAGCAGGAGCTCTTGGTGACATATGAACAAATCTTATGCGGCTTTCATTACCAGGTATCAATTCACCAGAATCAACATATATCCTGGACTGAATATTTGGTGACAATCCCGCTATTACTATTGTTCGATAGCTGTCCCGAGAAGGATTGATGGTGAACTGAGTCAAAGGAGTATCTGTCTGGCCCAGCGGATAAACCGCAATATCATGGATTGTCGCAGGTAATGCTGCATAGCCTGCAATGCTAGCGTATGTCAGATTTGATACAGCCTTCATATTATCGATATAGATATCAAGGGCTGGTGCATTTGGGGAAGCATGAAGAAACCTGACAAAAGAAAACCCTGCCTGTCTTTCTTCTTCATTATCTCTATCTTCTTTATCAAATGTTTCTTCTCTATTAATATTATTCATCATATGTAGTGGACATTTCATATATGGACGCAGTGGACAATAAGCCATAATTTATCCTCCTCTAATCAGAAAAATGCCTAGCATTTTTCTGAGTCACGAGTTGCATGCCTATTGTCATTTCTTTAGGGTCCTGTCTCGAGTCACGTGAATTTAAGCAGGGCTCCGAAGCACATACTTCAATACTCGTAACTCGTAACCCGTGACTCGTAACGGAAAATGCTTTGCATTTTATATATATGAGAATCTTGCTAATTAATTCCACATTATTGAAACTATTTACCCACAAAAGTAGTCGAAATATGTGATATAATGAAAAAAGATAATATGAGATGAGAGGTGCCCTATGAATCAAAAAAATGTTCTAGCTATACTAATTGTTATTCTATCATTATCACTAATATTCACTGGCTGTTCTGTAGGTGCAAACCCTATGGGGTCAACAAAAGAAGAGTCAACGGAAGACCCTCAGGACCCTGCATCCCAGCCTGAAGAACCAGCAGAACCTGAAGAACCAGTTTTTGTGCAAGAAATAATACCCGAAGTAACCTTTCCTGAAAATACTCTCTTCATTACAGGAAGAAAAATTAATGTGAGAGAAGACATTACAAAAGGTGCCAAAGTATTAGGGAGCCTTTCTAGAGCGAGCCAGGTAACCTTGCTTGAAGAGAAGAAGGATGAACAGGAAGAAACCTGGTTGAAAGTAAGCTACATAGATGATTCTGGCAAAGAAGAAACAGGCTGGATAAGCGGCAAACATGCATCTAAGAATTGGTTGGATCTGATAGGTGAAGAATTCAAGGATATGGACTACACACCGCAGAAAAAGGTGGTAGAATACGAAAACAATCCAAGGGTCAAAGTGAGGGGGATATATGTAACTATATGGTCTGCTTCAAATGCCAGACTTGATTCCCTCATTGAAATGGCGAAGAAGACAGATATAAATACCTTTGTAATTGATGTAAAAGAAGACAAAGGCTATATGTTGTTCCCTACAAAAGCAGCAGAAAAGTACAGCCCGGAAGCTAATAAGCATGCTACCGTAAAAGATATACAAGCTCTGATGAAAAAGTTGAAGGATAATAACATATATACAATAGCCAGAATAGTATCCTTTAAAGACCCACTATATACAGCTCACAATCCGGATAAAGCAATAATCTACAAAGACACAGGCAAACCATTTACAAACAATGATGGCTTAGTCTGGGCTTCACCCCATGACAGGAATTTATGGGAGTATAATATTGAGGTGGCAAAGGAAGCTGCTGAGGTGGGCTTCAATGAAATACAGTTTGACTATGTGAGATTCCCTGCCTCTGACGGGGGAAAATTGGATAAAAGGCTGGACTATAGGAATACTACTGGAGAATCAAAACCGGCTACAATACAGAACTATTTGAAATATGCCAGAGAACAGCTGGCTCCTAAGAATGTGTATATATCTGCTGATGTGTACGGGCTTGTAGGTTCTGTTGAGGATGATATGGCTCTGGGACAGTATTGGGAGGCTATCAGCAATATTGTGGACTATATATGCCCTATGATGTATCCAAGCCACTATGCCAACCACACATATGGCATACCTGTACCTGATGCAAACCCTTATGGGACTGTATATAATTCTACTAAAGACTCAGTCAGAAGGAATAAAAACATACCTACTCCTGCCATAATAAGACCATGGATACAGGACTTTACAGCACCATGGGTAAAGGGTTATATTAAATATGGAGATCAACAGGTTATTGACCAGATTAAAGCTCTTGAGGAAAACGGTGTAGATGAATATCTGCTCTGGAATCCTAATAACAAGTATTCGGAAGGAGCCGTAACTAAATAAATACTATTTGTGGACATTCTGAGACAAGGAATACCCACACCTTATAAAGGGAGGAGATGTTTTGAGCTTTTATGCTAGAGTTTTTTCATTAGCTGAAGATTATCCGTCGAGATTTGCTATATGTGAGGAATTACTGGAAGCTGGTTACGAATTTTCTACTTTTCCCGGGAAATTTGACGATGATTTTGATGAAAAAGATTGGAAATACTTGATGCTGGAATATGATCCTAATCACGAACCCATCAGGCTGGAAAGAAATATAAAAGGTATAGATTCAATATTTGAAGAGGAACAGGAAGAGTTTCTGGAAGTATTGAAGGAGCTTCCCTACAGCAAAGAACAAAAAAAAGCTGTAGAAATAGTGAAGAATATGGTGCAGATATATGCATTGGACATTGATGAAGATATTACAGAGGAAGGCTGGGATTTCCTGGAGACACTACTGGACTTTATTGCTGATGCCACCGATGGCTATGTCCAGATAGATGAAGAAGGCATATATGACAAGGAAGGCGAATTGCTAGTAGAAATGGAATAAAAAAAATCTCCTCCAAAGGCGGAGGAGATTTTTTTTATTTAATCCTAGAACTGGCTGAATGTCTGGAATGCACGAAGCACAAGTGATATAGCCATTTCTCTGGTTGTATTGCTCTTTGGTAAGAAGTAAACTGCACCACCAGCAGCTGGAGTACCATTTATAATGCCATTGGCATTCATGAACTTAACTGCGGACAATGCCCATGGTGAAATCTGATCTGCATCAAGTACAGTTACCTGGAACTCTCCTGTTGCCTCCAATTGTGGCATAGCAGTCTGAAGTGTTCTGAATAGCATAGCAGATATCTGTTCTCTTGTGATTTCTAAATTTGGTGAGAACAATGTCATTTCTGGATTTGTTCCTTGAACTATGCCAAGCTTGAATGCTTTCAAAACTTCAGGATTATCAGTATCTGTGAAATTATCTACTCCTGGTTCTGCCTTATTTCCTGTTAGTTTCTCATATAAAAGAACAGCCAGCTCACAGAATTCTTCACGGGTAATATTCTTGGGGAATTGAGAGAGAACCTGCTCTGTAACAAGCCCTTGTTCTACAGCTTCGTTTACTTCAGGAGCGGCCCATGCTGATAAGCCATCTGTTCCTGCAGCAATTTCTTCAACTGGTGCTCCGCCTACTGTGAATTCAGCCCTGCCGAATAATCCATATTCATACTCAGCTTCCTCCAAGCCATATTTGCAAAATACCCTTACTTCATACCTTCCAGGTTCTGAAGGGGCTTTGAATTCATAGACATTACCTATCTTTAAATCTGAGATATATGAATGATGATAGGTGTTCTGTAATTTCTCATCAATTTTTGCAATACCCAACCATGCGCCTTCTTCTATTTCACCAGGAGTCAGACCATTTACAGTTACTGTCATGGCTTCTTCGGGAGCCGGGTTAGTTTTTGACAGAACTATATCTCCCGGTTTTGCTTTGCTGGATGTTACAATGAACTCAGCTTTGCCGAAAAATGATTCCTCTATATCAAGACCGTAAGAAGAGAAAACTCTTATTTCATATCTTCCAAAGTGATATGGAGCTTCAAATTGGTAAGTATTATTCGCTGGCAAATCAGTGATATAGCTTTGGAAATCAGTGTTTTCTAATTTCGCATCATATTTAGCTATGCCCAACCAAGCGCCGTTTTCAATCTGGCCATCTGTGAGACCGTTTACTGTTACTGACATAGGCTCACGTATCAGCACTTCTTTTTTTGAGATAGTTATATCTCCTTCTTTAGCTTTTGACCCAACTACAGAAAAGGATGCAGATGCTATAAAATTATCGTCGCCATCAAAAACTCTTACTTCATAATTTCCAAAGTGATATGGAGCCTCAAATCTCAAGACATTATCTACCGGTAAATCAGCTATATATGCCCTGAAGTCAGTATTTTGATATCTTGTTCCTTCGGTAGCTATTCCTACCCATGCACCATCATCAATCTGCCCATCAGTCAATCCGGTTATGGTAGCCTTTGCTTCTTCAAGTACAGTATATTTAGTCTTATCCAAAGTTACCGTACCTGATGCAGCAAAAACAGGCACACTTAAAACAACTGACATGATTAAGCATAGTACTAATATGAAACTCAGTGTTTTTTTCTTCATTATATTCCCTCCTAATTAAAATTCAAAATTTTATGAATACAATCATAAATATTGTAACATCAACGCCTCAGCATATCTTCCAAATTATTGATATTACCTTTCAAAAAATTGCATAAAAAAAAGCCCTAGACCTTCTAGGGACTCATTCTATACTCTGTTGGGGATAAACCGGTTTTTTTCTTAAATATAGTAGTGAAATGGCTATGGCTGGAAAAACCGCACATCATGCTTATTTCTGTAATAGAATAATCTTTGCCTTTCAGCATCTTCTTTGCCTTTTCGATTTTAAGATCCAGCAAGTATTCATAAGGAGTTTTATCCATCTGTTTCTTAAAGGCTCGTATGAATCTAAATTTATCCATATTAATCAAGCTTGATAATTCATCACATGAAAAGGAATTAGCATAGTGTTCATTCATATAATCTATCACTTTCTTAATGTTTTCTTTATATCCTCGTGGTCTATTATGAGGCTTAGCAGGTAGGCTGTGTTTTATATTTCGCATAAGGTTACCAACAATAATGAGTACAAGATTTTCTACCATAAACTCATGACCAACCTGCTTGTATCTAAGCTCTTCCAAAAACAAATTAACAAGTAGATTTATATCATGGTTTACAGTAGAAATATCATTTGAAAAAACTATATTAGGAGAACCATATAATTCAGTTGCAACACTTTCTATAACATTTCTATTCACATGTATACCACATAGGCAAAAGCCTTTCAGATCCTGCATTACTCCGTGTTCCTGCATGGGGTTGAAAGCTATAATAGCTCCGGCAAATCCATCTAGTATTCTATTATCTGCTACTATTGAAGGTATATTGGCATGACATATAGTGAATTCAAAGCTGTTATGGACATGAATTCCATGGTTTATGCTTGTAGCCTTATTGGTAGTTACTACAACCATATCTTTACTGCAGAAATTTTCAATGACAACTTTTGGGTTACCAATATTAGTGAAAGGTATAGGACCGGCCAGGCTTATGACTTTTTCCATATCAACTGTCATAAACTCACTTCCTAATATAATTTACTTATAGTTTAGCAAATCTACATACTAGGTACCATTATGACTTATAAAGCTCAGCATACCTAATATTTCTTATAATATACAAAAAAACCTATGTCCCTAAAGATCCATTCTATACTCAGATGGGGATAATCCGGTTTTTTTCTTAAATGTGGAAGTAAAATGGCTATGGCTGGAGAAGCCGCATATCATGCTTATTTCTGTAATAGTATAATCTTTGGCTTTCAGCATCTTCTTTGCCTTTTCTATTTTAAGATCCAGCAAATATTCATAGGGTGTTTTATGTGTCTGGCTCTTAAAGGTTCGTATGAATCTATATTTATCCATTTTAATCAATTTGGATAATTCTGTACATGAAACACTGGTAGTGTAGTTTTCATTCATATAATCTATTACTTTTTTGATGTTTTCTTTATATCCTCCAGGTTTATTATGTGGCCTAGACGGAAGGTTGTGATTTATATTCCGCATTAGGCTACCAATAATTAGATGTGCAAGGTTTTCTACCATAAATTCATGACCAGCTTGCTTATATTTCAGTTCTTCCAAGAGCAAATTAGCAAGAAGTTTTATATCATGATTAACTTTAAAAGTCTCATTTGAAAATACTATATGAGGTGAACCGTAAATTTCATAGGCAACGCTTTCTACAGTTTCTCTGTCAATATGTACACCGCAAAGACCAGAGCCTTTTACATCTATGGCTAAACCATGGTCTTGCATGGGATTTACAGCAAATAGTGCATTCATGGGTCTGTCATATATCTTATCATCTATAACAGCGGAAGGTACTCTAGTATGACAAATAACGAATTCATAGCTGTCATGAAAATGAGTCCCATGACAGATATTTGTAGATTTATTCGTAGTTACTATAGCAATATCGTCAGTACAAAAATTCTCTATAACTAACTTTGCATTTTGAATGTTATCCATAGGAACAGCGCCTGTAAGATGTGTCAGTCGATCCAGACTAACCAGCATAAAATCACTTCCCATACTATTCTATTTACATTATACCAAATATTACATGCGAAAGAAGTAAAAATTTACAGAAAGTTCAATAATATTAAAAGGGTTGCAATAAGTTGGAAGTTATTTCAATTTAATTCCTTTATAATAGAATCAATCTATTGCATAGCCAGCTATTGATATGAAAGTAATGTCAAATTCACATTGAGGGCTATACATGAAGGATAAAAAAAGATATGAAGGAAGTGAGGTCGTGTATAAATCCAAAAAAACTACTGCTTTATTGTTGTCTTTAATAATGATGTTCTCGCTTGCACTAAACCCTCTTTCGGCAGTATATGCAAGCGAATCGCCAAAATTACCAAAAGTAGAACCATCTAAAGATACGAAGACACCTACAACACCGCCAGATACAAACCCACTTAAAACACCGCTAGATATAAAGCCATCTACAACACCACCATCACCAAAGATAACTCCAAAGGTACCAACAACAACTACTCCAGGTATACCTGCAGTAGCCTTGGAAAAACCAGCCAAAGCTCAGGGAGTCAATTATGAAATTAAGGAAAATATAAAGAGGATTCCTGCAGGAGTAATATATGAGCTGAGGGAGCTGACATTTGACAGATTTGTAACCTTCAAGGTTGAAGAAAATGCTCAGACAAATGAAAATATAGATCCTTTTGGAAAGATAAATGGTATAAAATATCCTGCAGGCTCACAGATTTTGGCAGTATCACAGAGTTATCTGGAATCCTTTGCACCTTCAACTGGGGAAATTTACATTGATGAAGACCTGGGGAATGCATTTAAAATATTGGGATATGAAGGCCAGGATGACCGAGGAAATGAGCTTTATGTAGTGGCGACTCCTGATCTTACGGAAGTATTCAGTTCTTACAGCATACCTGAGCAGACCATTCATCTTACTACAGGAAATATAGCCTATATTGATCCGGACTTTGAGCTGAGCCCGGAAAGTGGAATGCCGAAAAATTATATTGCAATGGCTGATGGACCTGTTTTATATGAGGATGATGTTGTAAAAGTTACAGGACAAGGTAATAAACATATTCTCACATTGAAAAGCAATGTAATTATATTCGACTATCCGCCTAAGAATTTAGGAGAATTTTCTGATGAAAAGAAACTGGAGAAAGATGAAGATAAGGAATATTACAGCGATTTAGAAGGAGTAGAAAGCAAAAGCGATTTAAAAGTTACTGTGAGAGTAAAGGAAGGCAGCAATATTATAGTAGAGAATCCAAGACTCAATGTAGCGATGGATCTTAACCTATTAACCTCTCAGTTGGATGCTAAATTTTCTTTTGATTGTAAGGCTACAGCAGATATAACATTGCAGGGAGACATAATCTTTAATCATACTTTGGAAAAGTGTGTATATGGCTACGATATAAATTTAGGAAAGGTTGCAGGCAAAGAAAAGGGCAATGCAGCTTTTGTAGGAATATTTTTGGTTCTTGAAGTAAATGGCAAGATAAGTGTAGAGGTTAGAACCGTAACTACAGGAGACGCTGAAGCCGGTTTTGCATATAAATCTATCGGCTGGGGCGGCTTACCATATTATGTAGGACCATATGCTATATTCAGACCTGCATCTTTTGATATGAGCTTTACAGTAGACGGTGAAATTCATTCAACTTTGGCATGTGTTCCTCAAGTAGGAGTAGTAATATGGGGATGTAAGCTTGGAGTGCTCCAGATATGGGTAGGTTTTAAATCAACAGCACTGTTCCATTTCCAAGGAGGTGGAGGTACA
>NZ_JAWLCK010000021.1:16642-32192 GCF_041687175.1 Lutispora sp. | reverse complement strand
AATATTACCAAATAGATAAGAATTTCTCTATAATAATACATATTGCTGCTATTTTTGTACTATACAATGAAAAGATTTGATTTGTATGCAAAATATAACACTAATATTTTAGCCAAAAAAGTAAATTATAATAGCAGGAGGTGATATTAATGGCAAGATCAAACCGTAAAGTAGTACCTCAAGCTTCAGCCGCTCTTGACAGAATGAAATTTGAAATAGCTAATGAGGTAGGTGTAAACCTAAAAGAAGGCTATAATGGCGACATTTCCGCAAGAGACGCTGGAAGAGTTGGCGGAAACATGGTTAAGAGAATGATAGAACAGGCTGAAAGAAGCATGTCTGGAAGATAATTGAATATTGAATATAATAAAAGCACCCCGCAAGGGGTGCTTTTATATTCTATTGCATACTACTCTACTTTCTTATGATAAATCAAATCAGTATAAAGTTTGTCATTATAGTGCTCATATCTCATTCCAGCCAATGAGTACTTCTGTTTCTTCCTAAATTGAAGAGAAGCGAAATTAGGTTGAGGGCTTATTATTGTCTCTGCAAAAATATTCTCTATTCCCTCATTTTTAAGATCTGCTAATAACCTAGTATATATCAAGCTGCCTATACCCTGACCTGTTAATCCTGCTTTAATAGCAGTTTTATCTACAACAACAAAATTATCAAGTTTGCTCTTATCAAAATCAGGCTTCCAATATACATCTGTAATCCAATCTGGGTTATCTGCCAACCATTGTTCCTTAGTATATGTTATCATAAAACCATAAATTTTATCATACTCAGCTACATAGAAATGCTCAAGGCTCATTATGCCCTTAAGTAATTTCTTTTTATAAAACTTAGGATTAGATCTATAATCATCCACTAAAAAACCTTGCTCTGATATCTTCTCTGAGGTGCCAACAGAACAGGCTATTGCATAAATCTCATTCAGATCACTAGGTTTTGCTTTTCTCACCCTCAATAACTTCTTCAGAATAAAATTATTTAACTCCACGCTAGTCTTATTAACTACTACCATCAAAATACCTCCTTTTTTTAATAGTAAAATAACCACTGTCAGGGGAGGCAGGAGCTATCAAAAAAGCCGTGGAGGTATCCACGGCTAAGGTTTTTCCATACACTTACTAAAGCGTATAACCTTATACACCCAAACCTCCTCTTCCCACGCTTACGAGGTTAGCTGACGGATTCGGACCGAAAGAGAATGGCCCTACCTATAAAATAGGATTCACCCCAAATAATTGGTTCCCCCGCTTCCTATAAGGAATTCAGCGAAAGTGTGAGTATTATTTTATTAAATTATTATACAATGGTTAATACAAAAAATGAATGATAATTTAAATTGTTACAAAAAGTTTACATTTCTTTCCACGCTCTTAACAGCGTTGTTATTATATTAATATAAATATTGTGTATGTGCAAGTAAAAATTTTTTACCAGTTATTCATTTTTTTTAATCTATGGTAGTTGGAGATTGTAACCTTTTTTTAGAAAAATAATTTAAATGTTTTTGGAGAAGAGTTTGAATATTATAGTTCAGGATAATGGAATGTCAAACTTGTGAATACTAAATCTAAAGGATGTTAATATTATAGGAAAAGCTATAAGAATAGAATCTAAGATATAATAGATGTTAATTAGGTTGCGGAGCTAATCTTTCCGTCCTTTTATCGACTTTTTGTCTTAGCAGATTATAATTCACTATATACCTTTCATGGGTGCCGCTTCCTATTTCGCCTAATTCGTCATAGGCTTTAATTGTGAAAATAATCCTATTGTTGTCTATCTCTGATATAGAGGATTTTACTGTAACAGTCATTCCTTTGATGGTGGGTTCTGAATGTTGTATGCTCAAATATTTGCCAATTGTAATGTAATCATCTGGAAGCAAAGGGTCTACTACCGAAACAGAGGCTTCAATCATTAGTGCCGATAACACAGGTGTAGCCAGTAAATCTTTTATTGAGCCGTTGCCGAAATATAAAGCAGTATCTTCCTCCGTAATCACTTTCTGGATGGTCTTTGACATACCTATAGTTAGTTCAGAAAACTTCATACAAAACCCTCCTTTTATTTTTATTATAACATACTTTCGTATATGTTGAAATATTCTGAATACTTATTTCTCTTTACTATGCTTTTTGGTATGATATAATGATTCTGTTATTATTATGGAGGTGCAAAAATTGGATATTGATTATGTAGTATCTATTATGAGAAAAATATGCGAAACACCTAGTCCTTCAGGATTTACACAGGATGCAATGAAAATTGTGAAAGACGAACTAGAACTCTTTGGTATTGATGTAAGCTTTACAACTAAAGGTTCTCTATCTGCATTGATACCTGGTAAAAATCCAACACCGACTAAAGCACTGGCTGCCCATATCGATACTTTAGGAGCAATGGTAAAAAAGATTAAGGAAAATGGTAGAATCTCATTTACGCCCATAGGTGGTTATACAATGAGTTCAATTGAATGTGAAAACTGTTTTATTCATACAGCAAATAACACTATATATACAGGTACCGTCTATTCTATTAAGCCATCAGTACACATTCATGATGATTGTAAGACTATGGAAAGAAATCTTGAAAACATGGAAATTGTTATAGATGAAAGGGTATCTTCCGCAGATGATGTGTTAAATCTAGGTATCGAAGTTGGAGATTTTATCACATTTGATCCGCGATTCCAATATACCAAAAGTGGCTTTATAAAATCCAGACATCTGGATGATAAAGCTTGTGTTGCTATTCTTCTTGGCTTATGCAAGCATGTTATTGAGAACAAAGTTTCACTTGAAAACTCTGTACAGATACTTATAACAAATTATGAAGAAGTAGGGCATGGTGCCAGCACAGGTTTAATGCCAAGCATAAAGGAGCTTTTGTGTCTGGATATGGGTGCACCAGGAACTGGGCAAAATTCCAGTGAGTACGCTGTATCCATATGTGCAAAAGATAGTGGGGGTCCCTATGATTTTGCCCTAAGAAATCATCTGGTGAAATTGGCGAAGAAAAACAATATTGATTATAAAGTAGATATATACCCCCACTATGGCTCAGATACAGGCTCTGCTATCAGAGCAGGTTTCGACATTAAGTTTGGCCTCATAGGACCTGGTGTTTATGCTTCTCATTCTTATGAGAGAACCCATAGAAATTCAATAGCAAATACAGCTGAACTCGCATTAGAGTATATTCTGTCATAATGAATAGGATGTAAGTTCCTCACAGTATTCGCAGATATATTCAACTGTACCATTGGATTTAGCGAGTTTGAATACAGGATTGATGTAAGCCTCCGTATTGCTTATGCAGCGGGGGTTTTTACATTTGAACAGTCCCTGCACTTCTTCTGGTATTTCTACCTTCATCTTCCTGATTATTCTCTCACCTTCAATTATGTTTATAGTGGCATTTGGCTCTATAAGCCCCAATATGGTCATATCAATGTCTATGCAGTTTTCAATTTTTATAATATCCTTTTTGCCATACTTGCTGCTGGGTACATTTCTGAGCAATACCACAGGATAATCCACTTCACCAAGGTTAAGTCTATCAAATATTTTTTTACCCTTCCCCTGTGTTATATGATCAATAACTATGCCATGGTGAATACTCTCAACCTTAAGCATTTTCGTACACCCCCAATAATAATGCCATCAGTGCCATTCTGGCATATACTCCATACTCTGCCTGTCTGAAATAAACAGCTCTATCATCATCGTCCACATCATAATCTATTTCATTTACCCTAGGCAGAGGATGCATTATCAGCATATCTTTTTTGGCTGCTTTCAGCTTATTCTTATCTAATATATAGCTGTCTTTCAGCCTTACATAATCTGCCTCATTAAAGAATCTTTCCTTCTGGATTCTAGTCATGTATAGTATATCAATGCTATCTATAACTAATTCCAGGTCTTCCGTTTCTACTACCTCAACATTTGCATCGCTTTTTAGAATATGCTTTATATGTTCAGGGAGTCTTAGTTCATTGGGCGATATGAGAACAAACTTGTTTTCAGGGTATCTTGACAGAGTTTTTATCAAAGAATGTACTGTTCTGCCAAACTTCAAGTCTCCACAGAAAGCTACCCTATTTCCTGAAATAGAACCTTTAAGTTTCTTGATGGTAAGTAAATCCGTAAGAGTTTGTGTTGGATGCTGATGGCCTCCATCCCCACCGTTTATTACAGGTATAGCAGAATATTTGGAAGCCAGTTTGGGTGCACCTTCTTTAGGATGCCTTATAACAGCAATATCAGAATAAGATGATATAACTCTTATTGTATCTGCTATGCTTTCACCTTTGGCTGTAGAACTTACATTTGCATCGGAAAAGCCCAGCACTTTGCCGCCCATTCTCAGCATTGCGGCTTCAAAGCTTAGACGAGTTCTTGTACTAGGTTCATAAAACAACGTTGCCAATATCTTTCCTTTGCAGATTTCAGAGAATTCTTCTCTGTTTTCGATAATCTTCTCTGCTAGTTGAAAAATTGAATTCAATTCTGTCAGAGAAAAATCTCCTGGGTCAATCAGATGTTTTCCTTTTAAGCTCATATTTTTTCCTCCTTTTTAGCCTCTCAGGACTATATTAAAGGTATATAAAGATATAAAAAACCTTCCAGGTCAGCTGGAAGGTTTATAATAAGCATGGATAAACACAAAAGCACTATTTATCATACACCTTACCAGCCTCACAGGACCAATTTAAAGGTATTTTTATTAAATTAACACAAATTTATACCGGTGTCAATTTTTATTTTTGTCTTTCAAATTATTTTTATTATCCTTTTCTTTATTTTTGTTATCGGTTTTATCTTCCTTTTCATTTTTATCATCTTTCCCTTTATTACTGTTGCTAGACTTTTCTTTTTTATCGTTTTTAACGTCTTTATCTTTTTTGTCTCGATCATCTTTTTTCTTATTTTCTTTATCATTGTCATCATCTTTATCTTTCTTGTCATCATCCTTATCTTTTTTATCTTTACTTTCCTTATTGCCCTTTACATTGCTTTCCTTAACTTTATCCTTATTATTCCTATTATCATCTTTATCTCTTATATCTCTTGTATTAATCTTATCAACTTTATCATATTTATTGCCTTTTATGTCCTTATTATCTTTCTTGTCTTCTTTATCCTTTTTCCATTTATTATCTTTATCTTTACTATCTTCCAGTACTTTAAATTCTTTGTTATCTTTTTTGTCCTTCTTGCCTATTTCTCTTGCTACAGTCTCTTTCGCATCTTCAGCTATATATTTAGCAACGGATATGCCTTTTTTGTCAGCTTCACTTTTTACTTTTTTGTTTGATACAAAGGTTTTAATTTCACCTCTAAGACTGCGGGCAACTACCTCTTCTTTTACAGCCTTTTCAACTTTCTCTACTATCTTATTTCCATCCTCGCTATTTTTTTCATCCGTGACAGCATATATGGTTATTTCGTTAGTATTATCCTCTTCTATATAATTCATCTCTATAGTTTTTGTTATTATTGCTTTAACACCGTCAACGCTTTCCATCTTTCTTACGTCTATCTCCTGCAATACTTCTTTCCCTTCTTCATCCAAGCCCCTTGCATTTATAATCCTGCCTTTTCTATTAAGTACAAGCTCAATACTTGGATTTATGTCAATTCCTACATAAGCATAGGCAGCTATGTTTTCCTGGTAGAAGCTAAGGAAAAGGTAGCTAGATAAAACGATTATCATAAAGCAGGCTGCGTTTACATACTTGTTGCTCCTTAATGTTATCCTCTTCTTCAGTATGTCTCCTTCATTGAAACACACTTCCATGCCAGGGTACATTCCGTTAAAGCTTCTGATTTCACAAAATGTACAATCATCAGCCATTATTGTAGCCCTATCCTTTTTAATTTTTAGCACAACACCTTTTCTCATTTAATCCACTTCCTCCAGCAAATTATCTACATAGCTTTTAATAATTTCATTATTGCTCATCAATATGAGACATACAGCAAGGATAAATTTTTTGTTTTTATGTATTACTTTTCTACTAACATTGAAATGCCTTTCCACTTCACTTATGGGAATTTTTCTACTATCCATTATTTTTTTCA
Organism: Lutispora sp.; assembly: GCF_041687175.1. Taxonomy (NCBI): domain Bacteria; kingdom Bacillati; phylum Bacillota; class Clostridia; order Lutisporales; family Lutisporaceae; genus Lutispora; species Lutispora sp. Next base: position 26,085 of record NZ_JAWLCK010000021.1, on the reverse strand, counting down.
TCAATATTTCATTTTCAACTATTTGAGAAGCTATTTTTACTGCATTTCTTCTAGCATCCAGATGCTTTGGACTGCTTTCTACCAGTTCTTCCAAAGATATGCCAAAAGTCAAAAGACTTTTACAAAAATCCTCCATTTCCTCCGAAACATCCTGAGAGTCTATCTGGCTATTGTCGGTAAAATATCTTTCTTCTATATTTTCACTATCATACATTTCATTAAGATAGGAAATAGGAATTGTATCCATATTCTTTTTTTCTTTTCTATAAAAATCTATCAGTCTATTCTTTATTACCCTCTCGGCAAAGCTTAAAAAGGATTTGGATCGTTCAATATCAAATTTATCTATAGCTTCATCAAAAGCCATAAGTCCTACACTCAACTCGTCACAGTCACCATCGGAAACAAATCTTCCTATTTCTTTGCTTACTATATTTATAATAAAGGGCTTATAATCATTTATGAGAACATTCCTTTCAGATATATCACCATTTTTAATAATACGAATCCTCTCATTTATATCACTAATATCCTTCTTTTTTTTGAACGGATTCCTGAGCAAAATCATCACCTGACTTCTATCATATAAATACGAAAAAATACTTTTTTTTAGGAACAAAACATTTTGTTACCTAAAATTATACTGTCTTCCGTAATATATAGCAAATAGATAAATACAACTATTTAGGAGGAGATTAACAATGAAGAAAATAAAGATGACAGCAATATGCTTATCTACAGCCATAGCCTTATCTTCTATAACAGCACCTGTGATGGCTCATGCTGATAAAGGTAAGGCGAAAGGAAAGGAAAAAAATCAAATTACCATTAAACTGGATAAGTCAAAAAATATTAAGATAGCTCCAGGCCAAATAAAATTCATGTTTGCTGATTCAGAACAATATAAGGACGTTTTTTCCTGGGCTTTAAAATCAATAGAAAAGCTCGGTGCCAAGGGTATAATAAGCGGTTATGGCGACAAATGCTATAGACCACAAAACAAAGTGACAAACCTGGAAGCATTAACTCTCATATTAAAACTCACAGACCATAAGGAAGATGCTGAGAAAAATGATAGAGTCCACTCCTATCTGACTAAGTATCAGAATCAATGGGGTATTAAGTGGGGTTGGGGTTATCTCTATGTAGCTGTTGAAGAGGGAATATTGCTGCCAGAGGAAATAAAAGATTTTAATCCTAACCAACCTATCAAGAGACACGAGTTGGCTAAATACTTGGTAAGAGCTATGGGAATGACCAAAGAAGCTGAGAAACATATGGACAGCAAGCTTGATTTTAAAGATGCCAATGCTATTCCAAAGGGCTCAAGAGGTTATGTATATGTAATCAACGATCTTGAAATCATGACAGGAAACGAAAAGAAGCAGTTTAAGCCAAATGAACCATTGACTAGAGCAGAAATCGCTGTTTCCATTGATAGAGCCGAGGATTACCTGGACAATGACGCTGATGATGAAAATGAAGCAGAGGTTGTGTTCCAATCCTATGATGATAACAAGCTGACTGTTAAGCATAATGGTAAAACAGTATCCTATAAAACTATAGATGATGTAATAGTTTATAAAGACAAAGAATATACAAATGTAGATGATTTAGAAAAAGGCGATGTATTGGAGGTTGTTTTCAACAGTTCAAAGCAAGTCATATTCATCGAAGTAATCGGTGAGGTTGAAGTTGAGGATGAGGATGAAGATAAAGACGAAGATCGTGAGGATGTAAAATTCTACAGTGTTAGTTACAATAATTTGCCTGATGCTATAAAGGATAAAATTGATGTAAAAAGAGTCTCCAAGGGATATGAAGCCTATGAATATGATGATGAAATATACCTTGTAGCTTATATGGGCAAAAAGAGCACAGGAGGCTACGCTATAGAAATTGAAGATGTTGAGAGATATAAAGTTAACTCAAATTATATAGTTGAGGCTACTGTAGTAGAAACAAAACCAGGTAAGGGTTCAATTGTTACTCAAGCTTTGACCTATCCCTATGATGTTGTTAAGTTTAATAACTTTGATAAACTAGGCAGAATTTACTTTGTAGATGAAGAAGGCACTGTTATTGCCAGAAAGTCCATTGAAGATCTAGATGAGACAACTACTGCAACAGGGTACTTCTCAAAGATTGATGGTGTTTATATCTACATCAAGGCAAAATCAGGCTCTGCCTTAACAAAGTATGAATTGTCAGAAGACGTGCTCGTATATATAAATAATAAGGAAAAAGAATTAGAAGATTTGAAAGATGGTATGGAAGTAAAGCTCACCATATTAAATGATTATGTAACCAAAATATCTGCAGACTATAATATAAAAGAAGCTGAAGGCACTGTTCAACTTATAGATTCTGATAAGAATCAGATAAGACTAAAATATGACAACAAACTCACTACCTATACTTTGGCTGATGATGTAGAAATTCTTCTAGATGGTGAAGAGGCAAAACTATCAGACCTTGAATTCGGTATGAAAGCTGAATTGGAGCTTTTAAACAATAAGGTTATCAAAGTAAATGCTGTTAACTTTGAAGAAAGCTTTGAAGGCAAGGTAAGAGATGTTGAAATAAGCAAAGATGAAGTTAAAAGCATCACTATTTTAGTAGATAATACAAGAATGAAATTTGATATTACAAAAGACACATATTTCGATATGCTTGATGAAGATGCAGAACCTACTGATTTAGCTATCAACAGCGTGGTAGAAATTAACCTCCTAAACGGAAAAGTTTTAGAGGTTATAGAAATAAAATAATTTAATACTTCCATTTTGAAACAGCCTTAAGCCCCCGCTAAGGCTGTTTTCTTTTATCTTTATTAATATTTTGAATCAACCCTAAATATTATATATTGAAAGGGGTTGGATAGTTTTATGCCAAATAACATGACTTATCTTCAAGGAGCATTTATACTTACAATTGCAAATCTTCTCACCGGAATTCTTTCATTTGTATATAGAATATTCCTGTCAAAATCTATTGGAGCTGAAGGAATGGGTGTTTATCAGCTGATAATTCCCCTTTATATGCTTTTCATCACTCTTGTTTCGGGAGGTCTGGCTACTTCTATCTCAAAACTAGTTGCAGAAAACAAGGCAAAAGGGAATTATTCTAATATGTTCAAGATTATAAGAGTATCTGCTTTAATGGCAGCATTATGGAGCATCATTTTCAGCTGCCTCATCGCCTTTAATGCAGATTTTTTAGCCAGAGAAATACTGAAGGATGATCGTACTCTGTATTCAGTGATAATTTTTTCTCCAGCTATAGTATTTATAGCATTAGCTGCTGTATTTAAGGGCTACTTTTATGGCGTGGAAAAGATTAAAATACCAGCATTCCTGGATATTATTGAAAAATTAATTCGGCTGATAATATTGGTTGTTACAACAAATTACCTCATTGATTTTGGTATAGAATATGTGTGCGCAGGGGCTATGACAGCCATGGTTTCTGGTGAACTGTTAAGTCTTTTATTGCTATTTATTATATATAGGAGAAAAAAATTTGTTGTAAAAAATATAATGAAAACGGATTCTACTCTGCATATAGCAAGCAATATACTAATGATTGTAATACCGCTATCCATAAGCGGAGCAATAAATACCATAATGGATATGCTCGATGCTGCATTGATTCCGGCACAATTAGTAAAAGCAGGTTTTTCCAAACAGATATCACTATCTCTTTATGGACAATTAACAGGAATGATACTACCCCTTATATATTTCCCAATGATAATAATAGGTTCATTATCAACCACACTTATACCATCGGTAGCCTTTTCTTATACATCTAAAAACTGGATTGCATTGAACAAAAAATGCAATGATTCGCTGACTATAGCTTCTATAATTGGATTAGCTTCTACAATTGCCTTTATGATGCATCCCCGGGAGCTATGCGATGTATTATTCAATTGTCCAGAAGCTGAAAAACTCCTATTTTGGTGTTCCATATCCTGTGTTATGGAATACTGGCTATTCGTCTTGCTTGCGATTATGAACGGCATTGGCCTTCAAAAAAATGTACTGGAATCTACTATTATGAACATAGTAATTATGGTAGTAAGCATAGTGGTATTCATGCCCATACCTAAGATAAATGTATACGGCTATATTTTAGGATTTGCAGTAAGTTCTCTGTTTGTTGTATGGAGATGCCTCAATGTCCTTATAAAAAAGACATCTGTAAAAATCGATGGGGTTAGATGTATCCTAAAACCTCTGATATGCTCAGTACCTATGTTATGCCTTATTTGGTTATCGAATTATTATCTTGTATCAAACACAAGCTTTAAATATAATATGATTCTCTCTTATATATTAGGTCTCATATTATACTTCACACTGCTTCTTTTTTCCGGGGCTATAAAGCCCAGTCAGATATTTAATGTATTGAGTTTTAGAATTCCCAGGACATAGCAGGCTAGACCATAAAAGTTCATCAGTATAAGGGATAAGGTGGGGACAACTATTACCGCATCGATTACACCATGAACCATGATTGCAATGCAGCTGCCTATTGTGCCCAAGGCTACAAATCTCACAATGCTATCATCAGAATTCTTAATAGCACTGAATGCATTTTTCATCAGGGATAATAAAATACTTATAAAGGATACAAGACCCAAGACCCCTGTTTCTGCTGCAAAATGAAGTAACAAATTATGTGAATGATATACTACACCCCACAACCTTGACGATACTTGGCTTAGAGAATACCATAAGGTCCCTATGCCATTGCCTAGTATGGGGTTTTTTGCAAATATGCAAAGGCTGGTCCTCCATATTTCAATTCTATAAAGACTGCTGCTATCATTATTTAGATTGGCAACATCTATTCTTTCGTAAGCTGCTCCATTATTGAAAACTATAAAGAGGAAAATCATTATAGCTCCATATACTATCAGTTTATTGTCTCGTTTAAATATGTATATTACTATTAGTGCAGCTATCAAAGAAAGAAAGGCCCCCCTTGAGTATGTAAGTATGAGGCAAAGGGAACAAAGCACCAGAGATATTTTCTTTGAATTACTTTCATCCATAGTGAGAATCCAGCAAACTATAAAGCAAATGTTGATGACCAAATAAGCTGCAAAAACATTAGGATTATATAGAGTAGAATAAATGCGGCCCAAGGAGGATAGGGATTCGCTATAGCCTGCCCAGTGCTTATTGATTTTCAATCTTCCTGTTGCTAGTTGAAATAGACCGTAGGATGAGACAATAATTGCAGCATAATTTAAAGCATTGAGTAAACTTTTTACTCCTTTTTTATTCATATAATATATAACCATGGAATAATAGATAAACTGTAATGCTACAATAGCGAAAAAAAATACACTTGAATACAATAAATTTGAAAAAAGTACAGATAGAAACAGGCATATTAAAAATATAAATAGTGGCTTGTTCAAAGCAATCATTCTTATTATTCCATGTCCCTCATCCCATATAATAAATAATATCAGTACTCCCAATACTGATAAATATCCAAGAGGGGGAATCAGGATACCTGAAATCATTGTGAATATAATACATATTGTTAAAATTCTTTCCATCTTCTTGCCTTCCGATGCATACATTTTATAATGATAAAGGCTTCCATTGGAAGCCTCAATAACATTTATTATTCTGCACTGAAAAAGTATTTATTAATATTATCAATTACCTTCTTTAATCTATCTTTATCAGCATAGAAATATTTTATGTTTCGTATTTTTTCTTCTTTAACAAGTCCGGCTTGTTTCAATACCTCAAGATGGTGGGATACTGTAGGTGTTGATATTCCTATTATATCAGACAATGCTTTTCCGTAGCTTTTATTATTAACTAGTATTCTCAGTATTTCCATTCTGGATTTATCATCAATAACCTTTAGCAGATTAGAAAGCTCGTCCAGTAACGCTTCCTTCTTATCCCTTGTAAGTCTGCAATCAAAAACCATATATAATTTATCATCAGAATAGATTCTTATAAGCCTTGGAGAAACAAAGTATGATGGTATTATATAGTATTCCTTATAACCGGCAAAAATCCTTTTTGGCTTTCCTGTTATCTTTTCTAAAACAATTTCAATGCTGTCTTTGCCTATAAAATCGTTTACATAGGCCACTCCTTCTTCAAGCCTTATTTTATCTCGCTGAAACCTGTCTTGAAATCCCTTCTCATAAATTGTCTTAAGAATTTTTACTGCTTTGCCCTTTATTTCCCGGGGATTATCAAAAAAATACATCAGAATATTCTCTTCAACAATCCACTTAATCTTTTCTTGGATTTTATATCTTTCGTTATTATTAACAAAGGCTTTTTCAATCTTTTCCTTGTCAATGCTTTCATTTAATAAATAAAAGAAGAAATTTGTATCGTCTGAGTTTTCTATGTGTTTGATGAATTTTTCTATACTGAATAGTTCTTTGTTTTCAAGTACATAATTAAGAAACTCTATGCCTCCGGCAGGGTAATGCCTGATACTTTGTAAAGCTTCCAACTCATCCTCGCTTAGCATAGAAAGCACTTCCTCTGCCCATTTTATTTCATATTGATGATGTGCTGGATCTGTAAGCAAATGAACAGCACAAACCAACTCAATTACCGGTGAGTAAAAAACCTTTATCTCTGGAGATTTTAAATCACCATATACTTCAAGTGGCATAACAGTACCCCCTTAATTCGACACTTGTCTAATGTAATAATATCATCAAATTACTTTCAGTACAATAGTTGATTATATGAGAGATTTTAAGTCTTCAACTTCTTGATTCGTAAGTTCTCTATATTCACCAGGCCTCAGTCCTTCATCCAACTTAAGATTCCCCATGCTCAACCTTTTAAGATATATGACCTTTTTGTCAACAGCCTCAAACATCCTCTTCACCTGATGAAACTTTCCTTCTTTTATTTTGACAATCACTTTTGATACTGGAGCCGCTTCTAATATTTTCAGTTCCGCAGGCATTGTCTTATATCCATCATCCAATACAACACCTTCATTGAAGGCTTCTATATCTTTTATCCCCACTTTTCCTAATATTTCCGCATAGTACTCCTTATCAACATGCTTCCTGGGTGATGTAAGATTATGATTCAACATTCCATCATTTGTAAGCAGGAGCAATCCTTCAGTGTCCTTATCCAACCTTCCTACAGGACTGGGTATAAATCTAAGATACTCCTCATCTATCAAGTCCAATACTGTACGCAGCCTTCTATCCTCTGTGGCAGTTATTACACCCTTAGGCTTGTTGAGCATCAAATAGATATACTTTTTATAGTCTACCTTCCTTCCATTAACCTTAACCGATTGTACCTCCGGATCTATTTTCATTTCTGGATCTAATACAACTATATCTTCAACTTCCACAGCACCACTTTTTATCATCTTCTTAACATCTTTTCTACTGCCGTATCCCATATTTGCCAACACTTTGTCTAATCTCTGAAAACCGCTCATATTAACCCTCCGTAGCTTATCAGTATATTTAGTATGTTCAACACCACAACAACAATTCCCTTCAATAGGATTAATAAAAAACACGAAAAGAGGCTGAATTAATTTGACATAAAACAGCCTCCTGTATAACTATATTACTTTTACTATATTAAACATATTGTTAAGCAGAGTCCAGTTCTGCACGAAGGACTGCCCTAATACCCAATAGCTTATACCTCTAAGCCTCATATTAGCTGCCATTTCATTCTTGGCTTTCATGCTTCTTGCATCTTCGAACCATACAACATGTTCTACTCCATTTTCGTCTCTATAATTAAAATGGGGGGATTGGGCTGTTTCATCATATTGAATCTGGGCTCCTACCCTAGCTGCCAGCCTTACAGCTCCATCAGGGCTTATTCTTCTTGCCCACTCTCCTCCAGGAGTGTATGGCAATGACCAGTCGTATCCATAAAGAGGTGCTCCCATCATTATCTTATTTCTTGGTATTACTGAAACAGCATAATCCAAGACTTTTCGCACTTCATTTATAGGTGCTACTGCCATAGGCGGCCCTCCTGACCATCCCCATTCATAGGTCATTATGATGACAAAATCGACTATCTCACCGTGGGCTCTGTAATCATGGGCACCGTGCCATGCACCGGTTGTTACATCAGTTGTTTTAGGAGCTAATGCTGTAGATACAGCAAAATTATTGTTATGAAGCTGGGTTGTGATTCTCCGCAAAAAATTATTATAGAGCTGTCTATCAGCCGGAGCTATCCTCTCAAAATCTATGTTTAACCCGAAGTATCCCTTATTTCTCATAGTAGAAATTACATTATTGATCAGATTTTGCTGTATGGTTTCATTGCTGAGTATTGTATGAGCAAGTTGAGTATCAAAATTGCCGTTTCTGAAATTGGTTATTATCATTAGCGGTGCCACATTATTTTCCCTTGCTGCTCGGATAATACCTTCATCATTTATGTTGTTCAATGTGCCATCTTCATTGACCTGATAGCTGAAGGGGCTTATATATGTCAGATATGGAGCTGCTTCTTCTACATATCCTGAAGCCGCTTCCCCTGCCTCATGTTCTACATATGCATTTATCTCAATGTTTCCAAAGCTCTTACTCTCACTCGGTATTCTTATTTCCAATCCGGGATAAATCAAGGCAGGGTTGGATATTCTATTGTACTCTGCAAGCCTTTCAGCGGTAACACCAAATCTTCTTGCTACACTCCACAGGGAATCCCCCTGCCTGATGATGTATGTTCTTGCTTCTCCAGGAATTACTAATGCCTGACCAATCACCAGGTGGGGCAAGTCTTCAATTCCGTTGGCTTCAACTATGGTATTGACTGAAACTCCAAATTGTCTGGCAATAGACCATAGAGTATCTCCCCTTTTAACTACATAGACAGTCATTTTAACATCCCCTAACAATAATTCTTAATAGACCTTATTATCATAATATTCATCATAAGAAAAACTGTTAAGGGATTAATAATCCATTATCTCTATAATACAGGCACCATGCCAATTGCTATACCAGTGGGATCTGATCCAACGGTTACACCACCATGTGCTAAATCATCTACAACATCAACGAAAATTACATTTGTACTGTCTCGTATTGGCACATATACTTTAGCACCATTTGGTGTCACAGCCACTGATGCAGGTGGACCTCCTACAAAAACTGTAGCATCAACTGTATCGGTTACAGTATCAATAACAGATAAATTATTACTGCCTGCATTTGCTATATATGCTCTTGTGCCATCAGGTGTGATGGCTACTTTATGAGGTCCATCGCCTACTGCAATTGTATCGATAACTGTATTGGTTGCTATGTCAATGACCGAAACATTATCACTAGCCGAATTAGGTACATAAGCTTTAGAACCATCCGGTATAATAGCCATCGCAAAAGGACTGTCTCCTAGTCCGTCGCCAGCAGTTATGGTATCAATGATTGTATC